>CALIOL010000170.1 GCA_938044705.1 uncultured Ilumatobacter sp.
CGACGACTCCGGCGGCGTCATCGCCGTGCTCGACTGGGAAATCTGCACGCTCGGGGATCCGCTTGCCGACCTCGGACTGTTGCAGGTGTACTGGACCGGGCCCGACGACGAACCATCCGCATGGACGGGCAGCCCGACCACAGTGTCCGGTTTCTGGAATCGTGCGCAGCTCGCCGACCGATACGCCGAGGTCTCGGGCCGCGACATCAGCCAGCTCGACTTCTACGTCGCGTTCGCCTACTGGAAGCTGGCCTGCATCCTCGAAGGCGTGTATTCCCGCTACCTCGGCGGTGCGCTCGGCGATCAGGACCCCGCGGCGCTCGAGGCATTCAAGTCCCAGGTCGACAACGCCGCCGCTCGTGCGGAACGGTGCCTGGAGGAACTGGGATGAGCGAGTCCGACAACCGCTGGCGGCTTCCCGACCGGGACTCGTCGCAGCCGCCACCAGATCGATCAGCGACCGACTTCGAATACGGCATCGACCGTCATGTCGACGACCCCACGCTGCACGAACCGATCATGATTGTCATGCTCGAAGGTTGGATCGACGCAGCAGGCGCCGCCGCGGCAGCGATGCACCAGCTCAGCGCGGCCTGCGAGTCCACACCGGTGCTGTCATTCGACGACGACACGTACGTGGACTACCGGGCACGTCGACCGACGATGGAACTGCGCGATGGGCTCAACACCGATCTGAGTTGGTCGACGATCGAGATGCGCTCAGGCCGAGCGCCGAGCGGGCGCGACGTCCTGCTGCTGATGGGGCCCGAGCCGGACATGGCATGGCGACGGTTCGGACGCGCTGTGGCGACGATCGCTGTCGATTTCGGAGTCACGAAAATGGTGTCGCTCGGGGCGTACCCATTCGCCGCACCGCACACCCGTCCGGCACGGCTGTCCGTGTCATCACCATCTACGGAGGTGCTCTCCTCGGTCAGCTTTGCTCGCAGTTCCGTCGACGTGCCCGCGGGCATGGCCGGCGTGTTGGAGCACGCGATGCAAGCACAGAAGATCCCATCGCTCGGCATCTGGGCGCAGGTGCCCCACTACGTCTCGGCGATGGAGTACCCGGCGGCAAGCGTGGCGCTCCTCGACGGCCTCGAGGAGGCCACCGGCATCTCGATCGAGGCGCTCGGGCTGCGCAGTGAGGTGGCCGAGCATCGAAACCGCCTGGATCGGATGATCGCCGAGAAGTCGGAGCACGAGTCGATGGTGCGCCAACTCGAAGAGCTGCACGATCTCGCGGTGGAGCAGGAGTCCGACCCGGCCGAACAGCCAGCAGACTTGGAGCTGCGGTCCGGCGACGAGCTCGCCGCCGAGATCCAAGAGTTCTTCCGCGATCAACCCTGAGTTCGCCAGAACCGCCAGACAAATCCGGCGCACCAACCCCGAATGTGGAGGGATCGTGGCGCTGAGCGCCACGATCGCTCCACATTCCGATGCCAGGTGGGGTCGCGCTCGGCTTCGAGGGACGCGCTGCGGTTGGGTACCGTCGATGCATGAAGATCGACGGCAACATCGGGATCGACCTGGCCACCGTGGCCCAGAGCGCCAAGGAGGTCGAGGCAGCTGGCTACTCGGGTGCGTGGACCGCGGAGATGGCCCACGATCCCTTCCTGCCACTGTTGCTCGCGGCTGAGCACACCGAGTCGATGGAGATCGGCACGTCGATCGCGGTCGCGTTCTCCCGCTCACCGATGACGCTTGCAAACACGGCGTGGGACCTGCAGGCATATTCGAAGGGCCGGTTCGTTCTCGGTCTCGGCAGCCAGATCAAGCCGCACATCGAGAAGCGATTCTCGATGGAGTGGAGCAAGCCAGCAGCTCGGATGCGCGAGTTCGCCCTTGCGATGCGAGCGATCTGGAACACCTGGCTCACCGGAGAAAAGCTCGAGTTCCGCGGCGAGTTCTACAAGCACACGCTGATGACCCCGATGTTCTCGCCTGACCCGGCAGACCTCGACGGCTTCGGCCCACCGAAGATGTTCCTCGCAGGCGTCGGCCCCCTGATGACCGAAGTCGCCGGAGAAGCCTTCGATGGATTCATCTGCCACGGCTTCACGACCGAGAAGTACCTGCGCGAGGTGACCATTCCGGCACTGCAACGTGGACGGGAGAAAGCGGGCAAGACCATGGAGGGCTTCGAGATCGTCGGCCCGTCGTTCGTCGTCACCGGGAACAACGACGAAGAGATCGAGAAGGCTGCCATCGGCACGCGCAAGCAGATCGCCTTCTACGGCTCGACCCCGGCCTACCGACCGGTGCTCGAAATGCACGGTTGGGGCGGACTCCAAGACGAGCTGAACGCACTGTCGAAGCAAGGCGAGTGGGACAAGATGGGCACGCTCATCGATGACGAGATCCTGAACACTTTTGCAGTCGTCTCCGAGCCCGAGGGGATCGCCCCGGAGTTGTCCTCTCGCTACGGCGACGTCATCCAACGCCTCAGCTTCTACGCGCCGTATGCCAGCGACCCGGACCGCTGGTCGAAGGTCATGGCCGACCTCAAGGCCGCCTGACCAAACCCTCATCCCTCCCCCTCCCCCTCCGCCTCCCCTCCGCCTCCCCTCCTCCAACTCGCGAATGTGGAGGGATTCGCGCGCATGCCGTTCAGATCCCTCCACATTCGCGTCGGGGCGGGTGGATTCGCGTCGGGGCGGGTGGTTTCGCGTTCGGGTTGGCCGAAACGGGACCGGCGAGGTCAGATCGCGATCGAGCCGCTGACCGTCACGGTGGTGTCGCCACCGACCCAGATGTCGCCGCCAGCCGCGTCGACGAAGACTCGCCCGCGTCGGCCGATGGCAGTTCCTTGCGCCGCGACGTAGGGCGTGCTCAGCCGGCCGAGCCTCGTGAGCCATTGCGCAACCGACGCGTTGAGGCTGCCGGTCACCGGGTCCTCACGGATCTGCCCCGCCGCATCGGCAAACAGCCCGCGTACTTCGATCGCACATTCGCCGCCGTCATGATGAGGCCCGATCAATCCGACATCGAACCCTGGAATCAGCGCGGAGGGAATCGGGACGTCGAGCACGGCGTCGGCTGACGCCAAGAGCACGCCCATCCAGCCCGGCCCGTTGTCGATCCAGGAAGATGCCACGACATCGCCAGCGGTCAATCCGAGTTGCTGTAGCCGAGTCGCAAGCAGCACAGGGTCGATCGGACCGGTGCGAGTCATCGGCGGCGCCGCGAACCCCAACCGACCTTCGTCGCGACGAATCGGAATCAGCCCGGCGCCACACTCCTGCACGATTCGATCCGGGTCGCGAGGTACTCCCCCCGCCGCAAGCCAGGCTGCGCAGGTGCCCAGTGTCGGATGCCCGGCGAACGGCAGCTCGCGTCCGGGGCAGAAGATCCGAACGAGGTAGTCGGCGTCAGCGCTCGTCGGCGGCAGCAGGAACGTCGCTTCGGACAGGTTGGTCCAGGCGGTGATCTCGAGCATCTGCTCAGTGGTGATCCCGTCGGCGTCGTGAATCACGGCGACCGGGTTGCCGGAGAATCCGCCGGTAGCGAAGACGTCGACTTGGCTGAACGAGCGCTGCATGGCGCTGTTCTACGTGATCAGGACTGCTGTGCGCAGCGGGCGCACATGCCTTCGAGCGCGAAATGGCCGGGTTGGAGGCGAAAGCCGGTCGTCGTCTCCATCGATTCGACCAACGCCTCGATCGGTTCGGTTGGCACGTCCTCGATCTTCCCGCAGCTATCGCAGACCGCGACGAGCTGGCGTTCACCGCCGAGCCGAACGAGAGAGGGCCCATGGCCGGCGTGAACATGACTCGCGATGCCGACCTCGGTGAGCGTGTTGACCGTGCGGTACACGGTTGCTTCGTGGATTCCCGGCACGAGCCGCTGCGCGCGCTCGGTCAACGTTGCTGCATCAACCGTTCCACCGAGTTCGAGCAACGCTTGCAGCACTGCGATGCGAGGTTGGGTCACTCGGCACCCGTACGCACGCAACGCCTCTTCGGCTTCTTCGGGCGGCCACGAGCGCCGATCGAATGCACTCCTCTGGTCGGGCTTCATTCCACGACCGTAGCCCTTGCATCCGCGGCGAGCCGGTCCTCAGTGTGCGTGGGCGACGGTGCCCGCGCGGCGCCGGAGGCGTCCACCGCCGAGATACGCCACGAGGAAGAACGCCGTACCGACGAGCACGATGGTCGAACCCGACGGAAGATCGTGGTGATAGCTGAGGTTCATCCCTGCAAATCCGCTGACGGCGCCGAGCACGGTCGCGATGACCAGCATCTTCGCGAAGCTGTCGGTGAGCATGCGAGCGACGACTGCGGGAACGACCAACGTCGCAGCAATCAGTGTCACCCCCATGACGTTCATCGTCGCGAGAACCGTGGCCGACAGGATGACCATCAGCATCGTGTCGAGTGCGGTCGTGCGCACACCGGTCGCCTTCGCGACCTCCTCGTCGAACGTCGTGAACAACAGCGGACGGTACGCCATGAGAACGAAAGCCACCGCGACGATGCCGACCACGCCGACGATCCAGACGTCGCTCGACCTCACACCGAGGATGTTGCCGAAGAGCAGCGCATCGGAGTTCCGACCGTTGTTCGGGTATCGCGCAACCAGCGCGATGCCGAGCGCAAAGGACGCTGTCGTCACGAGTCCGATAGCTGCGTCGGAGCCGATGGGTCGGCGACGCACGATGGCGCCGATCACCAGCGCGGTCAACACACCCCAGAGCCCGGCACCGAGGAACAGGTTCACGCCGAGGAGCGCTGCAACGGCGTACCCACCGAAAATCGCATGGGACAGCCCGTGGCCGATGTAGCTCATGTTGCGCAGAACGACGTAGCAGCCCACCAGACCGCACAGCGCGCCGGCCATCGTGGCCACGTAGACGCCGTTACGGAAGAACTCGAACGCATACGGCTCGGTGAGGTCTCCCCAATTCACGAACCGACTCCGTCGCCTGACGCACGACGAAACGGCAACACACTGCTGTCAGGCCCACCGTCGACGACGACTCGCATGCCACCGTGTTCGAGAATCTGCATCGGCGACCCGTAGGTCTGCTCGAGAACTTCGGGGACGAGTACGTCCTCAGGTGCGCCGGCGCCGATCACGCGTTTGTTGAGACACACGATCGTAGGGAGGTGGGTCGCGATGCCGTTGAGATCGTGCGTCGACAGCACGATGGTGACACCCTCGCTGTTGAGATCGCCGAGCAAGTGGAGGACTTCGTGCCGCGTGCGCACATCGAGCCCCGATGTGGGCTCGTCGAGAAAGATCACTTCGGCGCCAGTGAACAGCGCACGCGCCAGAAACACCCGCTGCTGCTGGCCGCCCGACAGGTCGCGGATGTGACGGCTCCCGAGGCCCTGCAGGCCCAGCCGATCGAGCACGTCGGTGATCTCGACGCGCTCGGCTTTGGAGATCCAAGGCGTACGCCAGCCGCTCGCTCGAGCCATGCCGATGCATTCGGCAACCGTCACGGGGAAGTTCCAGTCGATCTTCTCGACCTGCGGCACGAATCCGACGGTCAGCGACTTTCGGCGTGTGACCGTTCCCGCCCGGGGTTGGATGCCGCCGAGCAACGCTTTGAGCAGCGTCGACTTGCCCGAACCCGATGGACCGACGATGCCGATGAGATCACCGGGTTCGATCGTGAGGTTGACGTCAGAGATGACCGGGTCGGTCCCATATGCGACGGTGATCGAATCCGCGACGATCAACGGTGCTGCGTGATCGTCGCGGCTTCGATTTGTTCCGATCACTCGGCGTACTCGGCCTCGTCTGGCACGACGTTGCGGACCTCGAATGGCTCCAGCGCCGACGCATCGCCGCCGAGCGCCTCGGTCATGGTCACGAAGTTGAACTTCATCAACCCGAGCCACGAGTGCTCGGCATCGCCAGGCTCGCCGGGGAGGTCGTCGTCGCGGAGATCGTCGATGTACTCGGCTCCGGTCTCGTTCGCCACCTGTTCCAGAACTGGTGACGGGAAGACCTCGGAACCGAAGATCGCCGGAACGCCTTCGGCCTCGATCTGTTGAATCAGCTCGACCACTTCCGACGGAGTGGGCTCTCCGAAGTCCGCCGGTTGGATTGCTCCGACGACGGTCCATCCGTAGGTCTCGGCGAAGTAGGCGTACGCGTCGTGGTAGGTGACGAGCTTGCGGTTCTCTTCGGGAACCGTGTCGAGCGACGCCCGCACCGCCACGTCGAACTCATCCACCAATGCGGTGAAGGCTGCGTGGTTCTCGGTGTACACGTCTTCGCTGTCCGGATCGACTTCGATCATGGTGTCGAGAATGATGTCGGCGTACACCTTGACCAGCGTGGGGTCGGTCCACAGGTGCGGGTTCGGCTTTCCTTCGGACTCGGGGAACGAGAAGTCGTACCGGTATTGGTCCGGGTCGATCGTCAGGTCGCCGATCTCGACCAGCGGTACTCCCTCGGCGAGGTTGGAGTTCGCCAGTTCTTTCGTCGGCTCTTCGAGCTGCAGGCCGTTGATGAACACCACGTCGGCATCGCTCAGAATCGAGGCGGCCGAAGGCGGTGGCTCGAACGTGTGCGAGTTCGTCCCTTCCGGCACGATGCCGACGACGCGAGCCTGGTCACCCACGATGTTCGCGGTGATCGAGGTGATCGG
>CALIOL010000171.1 GCA_938044705.1 uncultured Ilumatobacter sp.
CGAACACGCCGACCCGGATCAGCGCTCCGGCAGCGACCTGGTCGTCATCGAGGCCGACCCCAGCGGCGGATCTCTCGCCGCATGGCTCGACACGCCACTCAGCCCGTCGCTTTCCTCGCTCGTGACGTCGCTGCATCAGTCGTCCAGCACCGGTTCCACCGATGCCACGATGTGGAAGACGATCGATTCGATGATCCGCCGATCGACGTCCGGCATCCGATTCATTCCTGCGCCGTTCCGATCGCGCGAAGCTCGCGGCGCGATCAACGAGGCCGATCAGCGTCTCTTCTCACTGTTCGCAGCATCCACGAACACGGTCGGCCTGCTCGATGTCGGGCGCATCGATCCACTGCGCATTCCATCGGCGACTCGCCACGCGGATCTCGTCATCGTCGTGCACCGGCAAGAGACCGCCTCAGCAGCTGCGGCGACAGTGCGACTGGAGCGACTTGCCGAAACCGTCGACGCACTGCGCACCACCGGGCACGAGGTCGCAGTTGCCGTCATCGGTGACGAACCGTTCCCGACCGAAGAAGTGGTCGGGTTCGCTGCGGAAGGCGCCCGGGCATGGCCACTCGCCGTCGACGAACTCGGCGCCCAGGTCTTCGCCGGCCGCAGTGGCGTGTCGGCCAAGCGGTTGGCGCGGTTGCCGCTGCCTCGGTCAGCAATGCGCATCGCTGCCGATGTCGCGAGGCTCACGACTGCGCGACCTCCAGCGCACACAGCGGGAGACGGGATCGTGCGATGAGCGCGATGCCGTCTCATCGCAACGAGGCTCGGCGGCCGGCCGATGCGCTCGACCAACCCGTGCGCTCCGTCACTGCCCGAGTCGCGGATCGGCTGATCGACGCGGTCGAACGCGACGCCGAGCATTCCTCCAACTCACCCCTTGCGACGGATGAACGTCGCCAGCAGCTGCTGGTCGGTGCGTGGATCAACGACGAGATCAACGTCGTCAACGAAGAGCGGCTTCGTGCTGGGCTTCGCCCGCTCGACCTCGAGTCCGAACAGACGCTGAGAAGCCGCGTCGTCGCCGACTTGACAGGGTCCGGACCACTCGAGCCGTATCTCAACGACGAGAACGTCGAGGAGATCGACGTCAACTCTGCCACCTCGACCTGGGTCACCTATGCGGATGGTCGCAAGGTCGATGTCGGCGCGCTGTGGGATTCGACGACGGACTTGGTCGCCTTTCAGAAGCGTCTCGCGCTTCGGATGAAAGGCACCGGTGAAGGCCGGCTCGACACTTCGTCGCCGATGTTGACGATGCAGTCCAACGAGGGCAGCCGCATCGTCATGGTCCTCGGTGGCGGCTCCGAGCACGGCATCTCCACTCATCCCCGCATTGCGATTCGCCGGTTCGTGGTCCGACAGGTCGGACTCGAGGGTCTCGCGAACCTCGGGTTGTTCCCCACCGACCTCACGGCTCAGCTCCGGGCGCTCGTGCGCTGCGGTTTCACGATGCTCATCAGCGGTCCACCCGGTGCTGGCAAGACCACGCTCCTGACCGAACTCCTCGGTGAAGTATCGCCGCTCGAGCGGATCATCACCGTCGAGAAGAACCTGCTCGAGCTGCGGTTGGAGGACGACCCGCGTCACCCGGATGCACCCGCGCTCTTCACGCGACACGCAAACGCTGAAGGCGAAGGCGAGATCACGACACGTCAGCTCGTCGAACTGACCCGTCGTCTCAACCCCGACCGCGTCGTGGTCGGTGAGCTCGTCGAGGACGAAGCGCTCGACATGCTCGACGTCGCCTCGATGTGCAAGCGCGGCTCGCTGGCCACGATTCACGCGCACACCTCCGACATCGTGTTGCAACGCCTCGCGTACTACGTGTCGAAGTCGAACACGAATCTGCCGGAGTTCGCCGTGTGGAGCTTGATCGCCCAGACGGTCGACTTCATCGTTCACATCGATCTCGTCCGAAACGCAAGCGATGAACAGTCCTCGACCACGCGACGGATCACGTCGATCGTCGAGGTCGGCGGATTGGGTGAGCAAGGCGGCGTGTCAGCGACGGAGGTCTGGGGACTCGACGACAGCGGCGAGCTCACGCAGGTCGCTGGGCTGTCGCCGCGGCACCTCAACCGTTTGAGAGTGTCGGGCTATTCCTCTGAGCAGTTCGCCATGCGAGGTACGCGATGAACCCGTTGACCATTCTGTTGGTCCTGTCGACGGCGCTGCTCGTGATCGCCGTAGTCATCGCCGTGATCCCTGTCGACGACGCTGACGACGAGGCTCCACCCTCATTCTCCTCCGGGTTCGATGCCCCGACCGCCGTGCGAGCCGCATGGGCAGCTGCCCTCGGCGTCCTCATCATTGCGACGTCGGGGTGGGTGTTCCCCGCGCTCGTCGTCGCCGGTGCCACCTGGTACTGGGTGGGTGCGTACCAACGACGGGACCGGCGCGGCGCCAACGACGTCGAGCGAACCGATGCGCTGGCGTCGTGGATCGAGAACCTGAGAGACGTGCTCCTCGCCGGCGATCAGCCAATCGGCGCGATCGCTGCGACGGTCCCGACTGCACCGCCGTCGATTCGGCCAGCGGTCCGGCGACTCTCGGCAGCACTCGGTCATCAAGACCCCGACATGGCGTTCCGGCGTTTCGCCGATGAACTCGACGATCCACTGGGCGACCTGGTTGCGGCGGGCTTGCTGATTGCAGTGCAACGTGGGGCACGCACCGTTGCCGTGCTCTCGTCGCTCGCCGAACAGGCACGCACGAGCGCAGACCGTCGACGGATCGTCGAGGCCGAACGCGAGCCGATCCAGCGCGAGGTGATGCTCCTCTCGCTGATCATGGGTGCGCTCATCATGGTCCTCTTCGTCTTCGGTCGATCGAGCTATCTCGACGCATACGACACCGGCGGAGGCCAGATCTTCCTGGGAGTCGTCCTTGCGATCTATGCCGTCTTGCTGCTGCGAGTTCAGCGATTGTCCCGGTTCCCGAAGCCAGCCCGGTTCCTCACGTCTGCTGGGGCGGCGGCGAAACCACGGACGCCGGCGGACGAGGTGGCCCGATGAGAGAAACAGGGCTGGTGGTCGCGGTCGGCATGTTGGCGACGCTGGGGGCGTGGTTGATCGTCACCGGCTGGCGGCAACCGCGACCGACACTCGCTGCATCGATCCGGCGTATCAACCGACATCCTGCGCCGATCGAGAGCCTGCGCTCGGGCAGCTCCAGCGGCCTCGTGATTCGCCTCGGTGAGCTGGGCGCCCAATCCGCCTTCGTCCGTCGCCGCCTCGGTTCGTTGTCAGCGTTGCGGGTGATCGGCCGCCCGCTCGCAGCACACGTCGGCTATCTGATCATTGGCACGATCGTCGGCCTCGTGCTGCCATCGTTGGTCCTCGCCGTGTTGAACATCGCCGGCGTCGTCGACCTCAGCATCTTCATCCCGATCGGACTCTCTCTGCTCGTCGCGGTGCTCGTGCCCACGGTGATCCATTCCAGCGCGATCGCCGACGCGGACGAGATCCGGATCGACCTCCGCCACCAGCTCTCGGCGTACCTGGACATGATGACGATGTTGCTCGCCGGCAACGCTGGTCACGAAGGCGCCCTCCAGCAGGCCGCTGAAGCGGGCGACGGACTGCTGTTCAGGCGGCTGCGAAGAAGGATGCGCGAAGTCGCCACGACGGGGCAGAGCCTCGTGAACGCGCTCGCGTTGGTTGCCGACGACTTCGAGATGCCCGAACTGGAACAGGTTGCGTCCGCAGCTGCATTGTCGGCAGCCGAAGGCGCCCCCGTTGCCAAGACCCTCGCCGCGAAGTGTTCGACGCTGCGCTCGACGCTCGCAGCCGACGATGAGGGAAAAGCTCGCGTCCGCAACGACAAGGTCACACCGCCACTCGTCGGGATGGCGGTGCTGTTCATGGCGCTGCTGATCTACCCGGCCCTCAACATCTGACGTCCTGAATCCGCCCAGCGCTGTCCATCCCCCTCAACCCCACCATCGAACCCGGAAGGAAATCATGCACAACATCTCACTCACCACCGAGGCCGTGGGCCACGTGGCCTACGCCGCCATGCGTCGCGTCCTCCCCGACGCAGCCTTCGAACAGGACACCGACCGTCGAGACCGTGGCGCCGTCTCACTCGAACAGGCCCTCTGGTACGCAGCGGCCGCGGTCGCAACCGCCGTGGTCGCAGGGATCATCTGGGCCTCTGTCCGGACGACCGCCGAGACTCCCGTTCAGGCTCCGACCGCTCCGTAACCACACCAGAACCGGTGAACGACCTACCCCGGTGCCGCGAAGAACGCGGCTCCGTCTCGCTCGCGGCGGCGCTCCTCGCGCCGGTGTTCATCGTGCTGCTGTTCGCCGCGTTCCAAGCTGCGATGTGGGGCCACGCACGCACCGAGGCGCGAGTCGCTGCCAGCAGTGCCGCAGCACAGGTCGCTCGCTTCGGGGCATCGGAGGCCGCTGCGTCCGCCGCAGTACAGAGCAGCCTGTCGAGCGATTCGTTCACGAACGTTCGCGTCGACATCTCACCCACCGGTTCGGACCCCGTCGTCGTCACCGTGACCGCCCAAGCTCAGGGCATTCTGATCGGTACCTCCAAAGCGATCAGCGTGACGGTCGCCGTCCCGTTGGAACGGATTCAGCCGTGATGCGCCGGCAGCGACGACGTCCCAACCCGCGAGACGAAGGGTCGAGCGACGCGCTCGGCATGGCGCTGATCGCCCCGGCCGCGATCGCACTCGCTCTCGCCGTGCTCTTCATCAGCCGAGGCGTCGATACGCGAGCCACTGCACAAACAGCAGCAGAAGCGGCGGCGCAGGCGGCAGCTCAAGAGCGAAACCTCGGTGCTGCGCAGGGTGCCGCGCAACAAGTTGGCGACGCGATGTTGGTCGACATCGCGACGTGCGTGAATCCGACCGTGGTCACCGCCACTGAGTCAGGCTTCGTCGCTGGCGGCACCGTCGTCGTCACTGTCACGTGCAATCGCCGAGTCGACGACCTCGCGGTGATCGGCGCGACCGGCGACAATGCCGCGACCTACACCGCCTACGCCGTCATCGACACCTTCCGAGCGGTGGACCCATGACCCGGCGACTGCACGACGATCGAGGGTCGGGTCTCGTCGCCGGGGTCGCGTTCATGTTCGCGTTCACTTTTCTCGGTCTGGTGTGGCTCGCCGGAACGGTGGATCGGGGCGTCTCCAACCAGTCCGCCGCCACGTCCATCGCATTTCAAGCGGCGCGTTCGGGAGCGCAGGCTGCGCTGCCCGACGAGATCCGCAGCGGCCAGCTCGAGAGCCTCGACGTGGCCGAGGCGCAGTCAGCAGCGAACGCATCCGCGGCGCAACTGTTCGCGAGCTACGGGTTCACCGGTCAGGCAACCGCCTCGGTCGAGGTTGCGGGCACCACAGTGATCGTGACGGTCACGATCACGGACGGATCCAAGACCGTTGTCGGCAGAGGGGCCGCCGAGGCGGTCGAGGTGACATGATTTCCCCTTCTCCGTCCCGAACACCCAGTGAGAGGGTGACGGCAACGTCTTTTGCGAGACGCTGAAGACGTCACCTCGAACCCCGAACAAAGCGAGCGAGAAAGGAACCACGTGCAACCGCAACCACACCGATTCCGTCGAGCAGCCCTTTC
>CALIOL010000172.1 GCA_938044705.1 uncultured Ilumatobacter sp.
CCTACCTTTGAGCGGCGTTCGCTCCGAAATCCCATCGGTGTAGTCTGAGCAGCCGCCGACTCAGCGCGTCACCCATGGCCGATTCCTTCACCCATCTCCACGTTCACACCGAATTCTCGATGCTCGACGGCGCGGCGCGCCTCGACGAGATGGTCGCCAAGGCCGTCGAAGACGGACAGCCCGCGATCGGGATGACCGACCACGGCAACATGTACGGCACGTTGGACTTCTACAAGGAGTGCAACAAGCAGGGGATCAAGCCGATCATCGGCACCGAGGCCTACATGGCCCACGACCACCGATCCGAACGGCCGTCCCGACGCGGCCGCGTCGACGACTCGGGTGGTGAAACTCAGGGCGGCAACAAGCTCTACTACCACCTGATCCTGCTCGCTGAGAACAACGAGGGCTACAAGAACCTCATCCAACTGTCGTCGCTGGCCTTCATGGAGGGCTACTACTACAAGCCCCGGATGGACTGGGAGCTGCTCGAGAAGTACTCCGACGGGCTGATCGCAACGAGTGGCTGCCTCGGTGGCCACGTCCTCCAATCGCTCCTCAACGGAGACGAAGGCGGAGCGCTCGAGAAGGCCGCACGGCTGCAAGACATCTTCGGCCGGGACAACTTCTTCATCGAGATGCAAGATCACGGCATCCCCGCGCAGCAGGAGACCAATCCGAAGCTGCTGGAAATCGCCAGAAAGATCAAAGCGCCGCTCCTGGCAACGAACGACAGTCACTACACGCACCAACACGACCACGAGGCCCACGACGCGCTGCTCTGCGTGCAGACCGGATCGCTGATGTCCGATCCGAAGCGCTTCAAGTTCGAAGGCTCGGACCACTATCTCAAGACCGCGGCCGAGATGCGGTATCTCTTCCGGGAGATTCCGACAGCGTGTGACAACTCACTGTGGATCGCCGAGCGCTCGAACGTCGAGATCGAGTTCGGCAAGCCGCTGCTTCCGAACTTCCCGCTGCCCGAAGGCTTCGCCGACGACGAGGCGTACCTCCGCCACCTCACGCAAGAGGGGGCCGAGAAGCGTTGGGGCAAGGACGTGCCGGCCGCTGCGGTCGAGCGGTTGGCCTACGAGCTCTCCGTGATCTGCGACATGGGGTTCGCGTCGTACTTCCTCATCACGTGGGACCTCATCAAGTACGCACGCGACAACAACATTCGCGTCGGCCCTGGCCGCGGGTCGGCCGCCGGATGTGCGGTTGCGTACTGCCTGTGGATCACCGATCTCGACCCGATCGAGTACGACCTGCTGTTCGAGCGGTTCCTCAACCCCAGCCGCATCTCGATGCCCGACATCGACATGGACTTCGAGACCCGGTACCGCGACGAGATGATCCGGTATTCGGCGGAGCGCTACGGGCGAGACCACGTTGCCCAGATCGTCACGTTCGGTTCGATCAAGGCGCGCAACGCGGCTCGTGACGCAGCTCGCGTGCTCGGCTACCCGTATGGCGTCGGCGACAAGATCGCCAAAGCCATGCCTCCCTTGGTGATGGGTCGTGACACGCCGCTGAAGTACTGCTTCGAACAGCACCCGAAATACGCCGACGGCTACAAGGCCGCTGCCGACCTCCGTGCCATGTACGACACCGAGCCCGAGATCAAGCAGGTGATCGACGTCGCGAAGGGTCTCGAAGGCCTGAAGCGCTCCGATGGCATCCACGCCGCAGCGGTGGTGATCACCAAGGACCCCGTCACCGACTACGTCCCGATTCAACGCAAACCGGAGTCGGGGAAGGACCCCGAGGACGCACCCGTCGTCACCCAGTACGAAATGCACGGAGTCGAATCGCTCGGCCTGTTGAAGATGGACTTCTTGGGGTTGCGCAACCTCGACGTCATCTCCGATGCCGAGGTCATGATCAAGGAGCGTCACGACCCCGACTTCGACATCGAGAAGACCTCGCTCGACGACACGGCCACCTATGACCTGTTGTCACGCGGCGACACGATCGGCATCTTCCAACTCGAGTCGCCCCCGATGCGCCAGCTCCTCAAGGCAATGGAGCCCAAGACCTTCCCGCACATCGCGGCTGTGTTGGCGCTGTACCGGCCGGGGCCGATGTCGGTCAACATGCACTACGACTACGCCGACCGGATGAACGGCCGCCAAGAGGTCAGCTTCTTCCACGAGGACGCGAAGGAGGTGCTCGGCGACACGTATGGCCTCATGATCTATCAGGAGAGCGTGATGCGTGTGGCGCAGAAGTTCGCCGGGTACTCGCTCGCCGAAGCCGACAACCTCCGAAAGGCGATGGGTAAGAAGAGCCGCGAGGTCATGGCCAAGGCTCGCCAGGCGTTCGAGGACGGCGTCGTCGCGAACGGCTACGGCGACGAGATGGGCCCGATGTTGTTCGACATCATCGAGAAGTTCGCCGACTATGCGTTCAACAAGAGCCACACGTTCGGGTACGGGCTGATCACGTACCAGACCGCCTACATGAAGGCGCACTACCCGGTCGAGTACATCGCATCGCTGCTGACCAGCGTTAAGAACAACCTCGACAAGGCAGCCACGTATCTCGCCGACTGCCGGTCGATGGGGATCAAGGTGCTGCCGCCGGACGTGAACCGTTCGCTGATGAACTTCGGTGCTCTGTCGCCGGACCAGCTTCCGCCCGGTGTCACGGTTCCCGTCGGGAGCCCCGGTGCGATCACCTTCGGGCTGTCGGCAGTGCGCAACGTCGGTGAGGCGCTCGTCGAGCTCCTCATCGAGGAACGCACGCAGAACGGCCAGTTCGACAGCTTCCACGATTTCGTCGAGCGAGTGCCGGAGGCGGTGCTCAACAAGCGCACCATCGAATCGCTCATCAAGGGCGGTGGTTTCGACACCCTGGGCCATGATCGTCGGGCGCTCTTGACCGTGTTCGAGCACATCATCGACACGACGGTGAAACGGCGCCGTGAGGAAGCAAAGGGCGTCATGTCACTCTTCGGTGACTACTCCGACGACGGTGACAGCGCTGCTGAGACCGGTTCGGGTGATGGGTTCAGCGAGCGCACACCGATCCCGACGGACATGGAGTTCGACAAGTCGGACAAGCTTCGCTTTGAGAAGGAGATGCTGGGGCTGTACGTCTCTGACCACCCCCTCTTCGGCGTCGAAGCGGCACTCAAGCGCAAGGTCGAACACAACCTCATCGATCTGCCGAACATGGAGGACGGAACGCCGGTCGTCGTCGGTGGCGTCATCACCAACCTCGCTCGAAAGTTCACCAAGAAGGGCGACCAGATGGCGGTGTTCGTGCTCGAGGACCTCGACGCATCGATCGAAGTGACGATCTTCCCGCGCACGCTTGCCGAACAGGGTCACAAGCTCGAAGACGACCTCATCGTGTCCGTCAAGGGCCGTCTCGACCGCCGCGACGAGTCGCGGTTCGGCATCATCGGCCAGACGATCACCGTGCTGCAGGGTCTCGATGACGGACCAGCCGCGCCGCTACGCCTGCGACTGCACGGGTCGTCGCTCGACGAGCTGAAGATCCAACGCCTGAAGCGGATCGTCAAAGAACACCCCGGTGAATCGATCGTGATGGTCGATATCGGTCAGCAAAAGGTCCTCAAACTGTCCGACGAGTTCCGCGTCGACCTCGACCGAGTCGTCGGAGAGTTGAGGATGGCATTCGGACACGACGCAGTCCTCCTGTAGAATTGTCCCAATGGCTCTCGATGTTGTGACAAACGATGCCTCCGCGCTCACCGAGGAGGATCTCGCAGAGCTTGCCGAGATGGACGAGGCGTTCTCCGCGGAGGAATTGCTGCAGTCCCAAGAGGATTGGGTGCTCATCACGACTGCCCGATTCGGCAACACGCTGCACGGATTCACCTTCTCGACACTCGAGCGGATCGGCGGCACGCCATGCGTGCTGATCGGTCTGATGTCGGTGAAGCGCACCTCGAAGCGCGATCAGGTGCTGCGAGGGCTGATGGGGGAGGCGTACCACCGAGCGTTGATGGCCTTTCCGGACGAGGACGTCGTGGTCGGCTCTCGCTTCATCAACGCAGACGCACGCATCGCATTCAAGGATCTCGATGGCCTGACGCCGTCGCCGGGCGAAGATGCCGTTGGTGAAGAGCGGGCATGGGGCCGTCGCCTCGCGAAGCGCTTCTCGATCGACAAGAAGTACGACGCCAAGTCCTTCACCGCCAGCGCAGCTGCGCAGAGCGGCTACCTCGATTTCGAGGCGACCGACCCGGACAAGCTCGACGCGGAGCTCGTCGAGATGATGAGCAAGGTGCCTGCGAAGAAGGGTGGAGCGATGGTCGTCTATGGCTGGACCATGGCAGAAGACCTGGTCAAGCTCGGCAAGAGATCCTGAGCCCACCGACTCGCGAGACCTGGCCATGACCGAGTTCGCCGACGTGGTGCGAAATCGGCGGATGACTCGCTCGTTCCGAAGCGACGAAGTCGACCCTCGGGTGCTCGATTCATTGGTCGATCTGGCCGCCCGGTCGCCCAGCGCGGGCAAGACCCAAGGGTGGCATCTCGTCGTACTGGAGGGCGCCGACACGGCGCGCTACTGGGACATCACACTGCCGTCGACGAAGCGTGATGGGTTCCGGTGGAAGCGACTGCTCGACGCTCCGCTGTTGATGATCGCTCTTGCGGATCCACAGGCATACGTCGACCGGTACGGCGAGCCGGACAAGGAGCGGACGGGTCTCGGTGCTTCCGCAGACGCCTGGCCCGCCCCCTACTGGACCATCGATGCCTCGATGGCCGTCATGACGCTGTTGCACGCAGCAGAAGACGTCGGCCTCGGTGCGTTGTTCTTCGGAGTCTTCCAGCGCGAGGCCGAAGTCCGAGCAGCGCTCGGCATCCCGGAGCACCTGCAGACGATCGGTGCGATTGCGATGGGCTATCCGTTCGAGACTCCGACGGAATCGGCCGGCTCAGAAGGCGAGGGTCGGTCGGCGAGCCGTCGCCGTCGGCCACCGGGCGAGATCATCCACCGCGGTGGGTGGTCGTCAGTCGTCTGACCCGTCGCTCGCCGACTCGGGGGCAGCGACCTCTTCGCCGGTGTCCGTTCGCGGAGGTCCACCGGTGAGCGCCTGCACGAACTCGGCAGTGGTCGTCGAGGGCAACTTGCAGACCTGATCCTTGCAGACGTACGCCTGGCCAGGACTCCGGTCGTGCCACAGCGGCGAGTCGTAAGGCTCTCCCCAGGCAAGCACCACGTCCGGCCGCCAGACAGAGTGGGCAATCCGAACGAAGGCGGCCATGTCGTGCTCGACGCCATCATCGTCGGTACCTCCGACGATGACGACTTCGGTCGTGCCGCGTCGTTTGAGATCGGTCGCGAGGAGCGCATTGGAGAACATGCCGACCTTGTCGTCGACCTGAGGTTGAAGGAGTTGAAGAATGCGTTCGGCGTGGTTTGTGTATCGCGGTTCTCCGGTGAGCGCCGCCAGTCGCTGGAGCGCAAGCGCTGCCATCGAGTTGGCAGAAGGTGTTGCGTTGTCGGCGATGTCCTTCTGGCGGGCGACCAGGTGTTCTCCGTCTTCGGCGGTCGTGTACAACCCACCGAGACCGGGGTCGAAGAACCAGTCGAGCAGCGTGTCCGCCGTTGCTCGAGCTTCGTCGATCCAGCGTGCCTTACCGGTTGCTTCGGCGAGACGGGTGAAGGCATCGACGAGTGCAGCGTGGTCAGCGGCGAGTGCGTCGTGTCGAGCCGGCGGATTGCCGTCGGCCTGCCAGGAGCGGTACCACCGGCCGTTGCCGCCGCGCATGTTGTCGATCAAGAACTCCGCGTTCTTCTCAGCAGCATCGAGCCACGGCTGATGGTTGAACACCGCCCCGGCTTGGCTCAACGTCGAGAGGAACAGCGCGTTCCACTCCAGCAGCACCTTGTCGTCGAGACCCGGGCGCGGCCGCTCGGCGCGAGCAGCGAGCATGCGTAGGCGAGCGAAGCTGATCTCGTCGGGTCGGATGAGGTCGTCGCGATGAGCGATGCGATTCGGGATCGAACGGCCAGTCGGCGTCGGCTCGGCATCGCCGACGCCGGGCTCGACCCAGTTGCCTTCGTCGGTGATGTCCCAGTATTCGAGAGTCATGTCGACGACTTCGGGTTTGGCGTTACCGAGGGCGGAGCGCACTTCGTCGGGCGTCCACGTGTAGAACGCGCCTTCGATGCTGTTCCCCTCAGCGTCCAGCGAGTCAGCGTCCTCCGCAGAGTAGAAACCGCCCTCCGGGTGGGTGAGCGTCGTCAACACGTATTCGATCGTGTCCTGGATGATGTGTCGCCACTGCGGCTCTCGCAGCACCACGATTGCGTGCAGGTACGTCTGCGCCAGAAGCGCTTGGTCGTAGAGCATCTTCTCGAAGTGCGGGACGAGCCACTGTCGGTCGGTCGAGTAGCGAGCGAATCCTCCGCCGACGTGGTCGTACATCCCGCCGGCGCACATTGCGTCGAGGCTGGTCTTGATGATGGTCCGAGCGGCGTCCGAACCGCCGGTCATGTACGCCCTGAGCATGAGTTCGATGTTGAAGGTGGACGGGAACTTCGGAGCGCTCCCAAACCCGCCGTGCTCTTGGTCGAATGCGCGGGCCAGCGTCTGAACCGCAGTGTTCAGCTGCTCGACCGAGGGAATGTCCTTGCCCGGTTTCAGCTTTGCGCTCTCCTCGATCGACTGCATCATCTGCTTCGCGTTCTTCGCGACGTCGTCGGGCTTGTTGCGGTACACCTCGTCGATCGCGGCCAACAGCTTCAAGAAGTTGTCCTTCGGGAAGTAGGTGCCTCCATAGAACGGCTTGCCGTCGGGGGAGAGGAAGACGGTCATCGGCCAACCGCCACGCCCGGTCATTGCCTGAACAGCGTCCATGTACAGCGAGTCGACGTCGGGCCGTTCTTCCCGGTCCACCTTGACGTTGACGAACTTGGCGTTCATCTCGGCGGCCACTTCGTCGTCTTCGAAACACTCGTGGGCCATGACGTGGCACCAGTGACAGGCCGAGTAACCGACCGAGAGCAGGATCGGAACGCCGCGCTCTGTCGCTGCGGTGAAGGCCTCGGGGCCCCACGGGTACCAATCGACAGGGTTGTCCCGGTGTTGTCTCAGATATGGCGAGGTCTCATCTGCCAGGCGATTCACGTCGACGAGGGTACCGACGGCCACGGCGAGGTAATCGTGCGGGGTGCGAGCCGGTGGCACAACAATTCGTGACAATCGCCAGACAGGTGTGGGTAGTTTTCGGCGATACGGGACGAGTTGCGAAGGGGTTGGCCATGACGGGCATGTACTACGACGACGACGAGGGTGGAAACTGGGCACTTCGTGCCGCATTCATCGCTCTGATCTTGCTCACCCTCCTCGTCGGGCTCTGGGTCGGCTTACGGGCATTTGGCGGTGACTCTTCCACGCTGCCGGTTCCGTCGTCGGGTTCGCAGCTCGCCACCGAGCCCGAAGCGCCGACGACGCTGAGCGAAGGCGCCGAGGACGCCCCCGAGGAGCCCGTCGCCCTCGATGACGCAGACGACGAACTCGTGTCTGATGACACCGATGACATCGATGGCACCGCAGCGGCTGCCGTCACTGCACTGGCGGATGACCCAACCTCGGCGGAACCGAGTGAGATCGAGTCGGCAGGCGCGGCGACCGAACCGGTGGTCGCTCCGACGGAGGTGAGCTACGACACGCTGCCCGATGGGCGCCCTGTTCCGGTGCTCGTGATCTTCGACGGTGAACTGATCACGTTGTCAGGCGCTGTTCCGAGTAGCGAGGCCTCGACACGTTTGAGCGTGCTCGCACTGGCGAACAGCACCGTCCCGGACGCCGAGGTGGCCAGCTTCCTGACGGTCGAGCCGACCGTCCCCGTTGGCGTGGGCGTTCGCGTGATCGAGATGAACTCGGTCCGGTTCGCCGAGGGTTCGCCGACCGTCACGCTCGAGCACGCCGAGCAGCTCAACCGTGTTGCTGCAGTCATGGCGGCGTTTCCGGACGTGACGGTCGAAGTGATCGGCCACGCCGACCAGCGCGGTGACGAGACCAGCAACTTCCAGCTGTCGACAGCGCGAGCGCGAGCCGCGGCCGACTTCCTGGCGGCACAGGGCGTCGACCCCAGCCGACTCTCGTCGCGCGGGGCGGGCGAAAGTGACCTGCTGACGCTCAACAACGACGAGACGGCGCTGGCCCTCAACAGGCGGACCGAATTCGTTTTCTTCGGCTTGCTTCTGGAACCGGAGGAAACAACGTAGGCGAGCGGCCGCAGCGATGTCGCGGTTGGCACGCAAGCGCTGGGGTACCGTCGGCGGATGTCATTGGAACCACGCGCTGCCGGGGTCGAGTACGCGGGGATTCGCGAATCGCTCAGCGCATTGATCCGTTCCCTCGGACCTCACGAGTTGGCGACGCCGGTGCCGTCCTGCCCTGGCTGGTCGGTGCACGACGTCGTTGCGCATCTGGCTGGAGTTGCCGCCGATGCCGTCAACGGCGTGCACCCGACTGACTCGCTCGATGAATGGACCGCCCGTCAAGTCGCTGAGCGGGCCGAGACCGCCACGACGCTGGTTTTGCGGGAGTGGGAGCGGTCGTCCTCGCAGTTCGAGGTACTCCTCAACCGGGACAGCGCGATGCTGCCGGCGCGCGTGATCGATCTTGCAACCCATGATGACGACATCCGGGGAGCGATTGGGCACCCGCGGGTGATGTCGCCGGTGCACACGGTCCTGCCCGCGCTGATGCTGCGGCGTTGGACCGATGGGATCGATCGCGCAGGCCTCGAACCGGTGCTCGTCGTGACGCCGAATGGCGATCGCTGGGGTGGTGATGCCGATGCCCGCGTCGTTGCTCGTATGTCGCCCACGTTCTTGTATCGCGCTGCGATGGGTCGACGCAGTCGTTCCCAGATCGACCAGGCATTCGAATCGGGACCACCGACACAGGCGATCGTCGACTTGCTCTGCGTGTTTCCGCCGTCGGCGTCAGACCTCGTGCACTAGTCAGGCGCCGATGGCGTGGTAGCCGCCGTCGACGTGGATGATCTCGCCGGTCGTGGCGGGGAACCAGTCGCTCAGCAGAGCGAGGACCGCGCGGGCAACGGGCTCGGAGTCGGTCACATCCCAACCGAGCGGAGCGCGTCCGTCCCACGTGTCTTCGAACAGGGCGAAGCCGGGAATCGACTTCGCCGCCATCGTCTTGATCGGCCCGGCAGCGACGAGGTTCGAGCGGATTCCCTTCGGTCCCAGCTCTTTCGCCAGGTAACGATTCACCGATTGGAGTGCTGACTTCGCGACGCCCATCCAGTTGTATGCGGGCCACGCCTGCTGGTTGTCGAAGTCGAGCCCGACGAATGCTCCGCCTTCGCTCATCAACGGAACGAACGTGTCGGCGAGCATCTTCAACGAATACGTCGAGATGTGCATCGCGATCGCGACGTCATCCCACTGCGCTGCCATGAAGTCATCGCCGAGACACGCTTCCGGGGCGAAGCCGATGGCGTGCAGCACACCGTCGACATGGCCCCACTTGGCGTCCACCGCGGCTCGTACGGCGTCGCCGTGTTCCGGCACGGTCACGTCGAGTTCGAACACCTCCACGGCCTCACCGCTCGGGTTCTCGCCGAGCTTTCGAGCGGTGCGCTGCGTCAGCTTCAGCGCGCGACCCGCTCCGGTCAGCACGATGTCAGCCCCCTGTTCCTGCGCCATCCTGGCCACGCCAAAGGCCAATGACGCGTCGGTCAGTACGCCGGTGATCACGAGCTTCTTGCCATCGAGGAGTCCCATCCGCTGCAACGTAGTTCGCCGAAGGGAATCAACCGGGCCTCACGGTGGTTGACTTGCGTTCGATGCAGCTCTACGACACCGCCCGCCGCGCCATCGTTCCGTTCGAACCGAATGACGAGGTGTTGATGTACACGTGTGGCATCACCCCGTACGACGCCACCCACCTCGGTCATGCGGCCACCTTCATCGCCTACGACACGTTGCAACGGCGACTCATCGACAAGGGACACACGGTCAAGTGCGTGCGAAACGTGACCGACGTCGATGACCCGCTGTTCGCCAAAGCCCGCGAGCTCGGGGTCCACTACCTCGATCTTGCCGCAGGCGAGGAAGCGCGTTTCGAGCGTGACATGGTCGCGTTGAACGCACTGCCGGTTGCGTCCAGCCCCAGAGCGAGCAGTGCGATTCCTGACATCCGTGGGTTTATCGGCATGGTCATCGATCGAGGTTTCGCGTATGAAGCGGGCGGCTCGGTCTATTTCGATGTCACCAAGGTCGACTCCTTCGGGTCGATGAGTCAGTACTCAGAAGCGGAGATGCTCGCGTTCGCTCAGGAGCGAGGGGGCAACGTCGATGACCCCAACAAGCGCAACCAACTCGACTTCGTGCTGTGGCATCCATCCGCACCCGACGAACCATCCTGGGACACCCTGTGGGGGCCGGGGAGGCCGGGCTGGCACATCGAATGCTCGGCACTGGCGTTGCGCGAGTTGGGCACCACCATCGACCTCCACGGCGGTGGGGCCGACTTGATCTTCCCGCACCACGAGTCGGAAAAGGCTCAGTCCGAAGCTGCGACCGGCGAGCAATTCGTCAAGCACTGGATGCACACCGCCCTGATCTCGATGGACGGCCAGAAGATGTCGAAGAGCCTGGGAAACCTCGTGTTCGTCGACAAGCTGCGCGAAGAGTGGGACGCTCGTGCCATCCGGCTCGGAATCGTCGAACACCACTATCGAACCGAGTGGGAATGGGATGAGGAGCTGATGCCGCGCAACCAGGCCCGGCTGGATTCCTGGAACCAACACGCGACGGACAACCCGGACCTCCTCGATGACGTGCGCGCCCGTCTCGACGACGACCTCGACACACCGGGAGCCTTCGCACTGATCGACGCAGCAGCTGCAAGCGGTGCTGGCGTCCGCGATTCTGCAGCGCTGCTCGGCGTCGAACTCGACTGACCGCCGTTCGCGCGACATGCGGCCGAGCTGATTCACACAGTGTTCACGTACTTGTTGGTTCGCCGTGTCGGAGGTGGTCTACTGTGCGTCACATGAGCACGAGCCCAGGCGCAGGCGCCCTTCAGCGCCGGACGCGTAAGGTGCTGAGCCCTGCCGTCACGCGGCTGTGGGACATCGAGCTGACCGGCTACGACCGGCTTCCCACCGACGGGCCGGCCATCCTGTGCCCGAACCACATCAGTTTCTTCGACTCGGCGATTCTGACCTTCACGATGCCGCGCAACATCAGCTTCGTCGGCAAGGCCGACTACATGGACTCCTGGAAAACCAAGTTCATCTTCCCGGCCATGGGAATGATTCCGATCGACCGCTCGGGCGGCGACAAGAGCACCGCGGCGCTCGACGCAGCGCGTGACGTCCTCGAACGCGGCGAGCTGTTCGGGATCTACCCGGAGGGCACCCGCAGCCGGAACGGCAAGCTGCACAAGGGTCGCACTGGCGCTGCTCGACTCGCCATGCAGGTCGGCTGTCCGATCTATCCCGTCGGCATCGTCGGCACCGACGAGATCCAGCCTCCAGGAGCCCGAGCGCCGAAACTCCGCAAGTCGTGTGCTGTACACATCGGTCGACCGATCAAGCCGGAGCGGTACGCGAATCGTGGCGCCGAGCACCTTGCCTGGCGCTCGATGATGGACGAAGTGATGTACGAGATCCGCGAGATGACGGGGCAGGAGTACGTGCACCACTACGCGGGCGAAGAACCGGGTCAACCGGCCGACCCGGTGGTGCCCGCTCGCATCGCAACCGTCACGGACATCTCGCCGATCGCGCTGCCCGAAGGCGCTGCGCGGAAACTGGTCGCCGTCGCCGGAAGCTGACGCCCGTATCATCGGGCCGATGATCACCGTTTCCCTTCCCGACGGCTCCGAGCGGGAGCTTCCTGCCGGGTCGACGGCGCTCGACCTCGCCGCATCCATCGGCTCCGGCCTGAAGAAGGCTGCAGTTGCCGCCACCGTGAACGGGATCGACACCGACCTCACGACCGAGGTCGCGGACGGTGACGTGGTCGCGATCATCACCAACAACACCGACGAAGGTCGACACGTGCTTCGTCACTCGACCGCGCACGTGCTCGCCCAGGCGGTCACCCTGCTCTACCCAGGGGCCAAGTTCTCCATCGGCCCGGCCATCGAGAACGGCTTCTACTACGACTTCGATCTGCCGGACGACCAGACGTTCACCGAAGAGGACCTCGGGACCATCGAAAAGAAGATGAAGGAGATCGTGAAGGCCAATCAGCCGTTCACGCGCTCCGAGCACTCGATGGCGGAGGCCAAAGAGCTCTTCGCCGACCAGCCGTACAAGGTCGAAATCATCGAACGCGTCGAGTCCGCGGGCGCCGACGACCTCGATGCCGGCGAAGTGTCAGGCGACGTCATCAGCGCCTACCGCAACACCGACGAGTTCGTCGACATGTGTGTCGGGCCGCACGTGCCATCGACGGGCAAGTTGCCGTGGTTCAAACTGCAGAAGGTCGCAGGGGCTCACTGGCGCGGCAACGAGTCGGGCAAGATGCTGCAACGGCTGTACGGCACCGCCTGGGAATCGAAGCAAGCGCTTGCCGACCACCTCCACCAGCTCGAGGAAGCAGCCAAGCGCGACCACCGCAAACTGGCCAACGAGCTCGATCTGCTGTCCTTCCCGCAGGAACTCGGTGGCGGCCTCGCGGTCTGGCACCCGAAGGGCGCAATCATCCGCAAGCTGATGGAGGACTACAGCCGTCTGCGTCATGAGACCGGCGGTTACGAGTTCGTCTACACGCCACACCTCGCCAACGGCAAGCTGTTCGAGACGTCCGGACACCTCCAGTGGTACGCCGACGGCATGTACCCGCCGATGGAGATGGACAACGGCACGTACTACATGAAGCCGATGAACTGCCCGATGCACTGCTTGATCTTCAAGGGTCGACAGCGCAGCTATCGCGAGCTGCCATTGCGGCTGTTCGAACTCGGGAACGTGTACCGCTACGAGCGCGCCGGCACGCTGCACGGTCTGCTGCGGATCCGTGGCTTCACGCAAGACGACAGCCACATCTACTGCACGAAAGAACAGCTCGCCGACGAGATCGCCAGCCTGCTCGACTTCGTGCTGTCGGTGCTGCGGGCCTTCGGCTTCGAGGACTTCACCTTCAACCTGTCGACGAAGGACCCCGAGAAGTACGTCGGGTCCGATGAGATCTGGGAAGAAGCGACTGCAGCGCTGAAGTCGGCGATCGAGTCACACGGGCTCGAGTACCAGGTGAAAGAAGGCGACGCGGCGTTCTATGGCCCGAAGATCGACATCGATGTTCGCGACGCCATCGGGCGCTCTTGGCAGCTCTCGACCATCCAGGCCGACTTCCAGTTGCCCGAACGATTCGAGCTCGAGTACGTCGGTGCCGACAACGAGCGGCATCGCCCGATCATGTTGCACCGTGCGCTCTTCGGGTCGATCGAGCGGTTCTTCGGTGTGCTCATCGAGCACTACGCAGGAGCGTTCCCCACATGGCTCTCGCCGCTGCAAGTACGCGTCCTGCCAGTTGCCGAAGCTCACGAAGAACACGTGGAGAAGGTGGTTGGCGAGCTGCAAGGCGCCGGAGTGCGAGTCGACTGGGTGAAGGCCGACGTCGGCCTCGGCAAACGCATTCGGACCGCCAAGATGGAGAAGCTGCCGTACGTGCTCGTCGTCGGAGATGACGACGTCGCTGCGAACACGGTCGGCGTGAACCTGCGTCACGACATGGTCGAAGAAGGACAGGACGACGTGGAGCGCGACGTACCTCTGGCGACGTTCATCGAGCGATTCAGGGCCGAGGTCGACAACGCCGCGACCGCCGCGCTCAACGCCTGATCGGCGGCTGCGTGTTGGAACGAATCTGGTCGGGGTGGCGCGCCGCGTACGTCGGGAGCGCGCCACGCGACGTCGAGCAGGGGAGTGGTAGCCCGTTCACCCAGCTGTTGGAATCTGGCGAACCGGACACGACAACGCACATCGTGCAGCGCCGCGAACACGTCTTTGCGATCATGAACCTGTTCCCGTACGCGTCGGGTCACCTGCTCGTCGTGCCGTATCGGGAAGTTCCGGACCTCGACGACCTGACGCCGGAAGAAGCTGCGGAGTTCTGGGCAACGCTCACCGACGGCGTCGCTGCCGTCCGGGCCGCATATTCGCCCGAGGGTGTCAACGTGGGCCTCAACCTCGGTCGGCCATCGGGCGGGTCGATTCCGAATCACCTGCACGGACACGTGGTTCCGCGTTGGACCGGCGACAGCAACTTCATGTCGGCGATTGCGAACACGCAGACCCTGCCCGAAGCGCTGGAGGCGAGCGCCGCACGCATCCGTGCTGCCTGGCCCATCGCGTGACCACGCCGAGCGGTGAGTTTGCGGCCGGGTCTCGCCGCCGCAGACTCACCGCCGCGGTCGCGCGAAACGTTGGGATAGCGTGAGCTTCATGAGCGATGAGATTCGTGATGAGTTGCCAGCAGACCTGCAACCAAGCGAGTTCGTCGGTGCGTACCTGTTTCCGGACAACAGTCGTCGACGGATTCCTGGCTACATCTACCTGGCGCTGGCCGCAGGCTGTCTCGCGATTCGCTTCGGTCTTCCCGATGCGGCTGCGGTCAACGACGGGTGGATACTCGGTGCGGTCATCTTGGCAGTCGCCGGCGTGGTCTCGATCACCTCGGGCTGGCGGATGCACGTCGACGAAAAGGACGCGCTGGTGAAGGCGCAGCAGGCCGTGGGCTTCGCCGTCGGACACGCGTCGGCGCAGCAGGTGTGGCGCGGCATTCGCAGCCGTCCGACCTGGCGGGTGCTGTGCTACTCGGCGGAAGATCCCCCGATCGAACGCGGACTGGTGCTCGTCGACGCTGTGGACGGCTCGATCGTGGAACAGTTGGTCGAGGACAATCCCGAGGCCGAGCCCGTGGTCGAGTCGACGTCTTGACGTCGCACTAGCCTGATCCCAATGTTCGACGGCACCTTCAGGAAACCGGTCGACGCCGCAGTCAAGCCCATTGGGCAAGCGCTGAAGCGAACGGGTCTCAGCCCCGACCACCTGACCATCGTCGGCCTGCTCGTCGGAATCGGAGCAGGCATCGCGATCGGCGCCGGACGGCTGTGGATCGGCGCCGCGCTGGTCGTACTCGCCGCGCTGCCGGACCTGCTCGACGGTGCGCTCGCAAAAGCGTCGGGCCTTTCCAGCCAGCGCGGGGCATTCTTCGACTCGACGGTCGATCGCGTCACGGACATGTTCCTGCTCGGTGGCATCGCCTGGTACTTCGCCACAGACCCCGACGCAGCCGCGGAACTCCCGCTGCTGCCGTTCGCGATCGCAGGTGTCTCGTCGTTGGTGAGCTACCAGCGAGCGAAGGCCGAATCACTCGGGATCGACGCCAAAGGTGGTCTGATGGAGCGAGCGGAGAGAATCATCGCGATTCTCATCGGTCTGGTGATCAACGTGCTCCTGATCCCGATCCTGTGGCTCATGCTCGTGCTCACCTCCATTACGGCGATGCAGCGCTTCTGGAAGGTGTGGAAGCAGGCCGCGGTCGCCCCGGTCACGCAGGAACGGATCGAGATGCGCCGATCGCGGCGGGCGAGCCGGCGCGTCGCTCGAACCGAGCGCCGCCGCACAAGCGTTCCGCGTCGTCGCAGCTGAGGCGCGATGCCGGATCTGCCCGATGCGCTCACGACGAACAGTTACAAGCTCGCTGCACTCGCTGCTCGTCTGACGCCGAGCGTCGTTGCCGCCGGCCTCGCCGTCCCGTTCGGAGCCGGCGCGAATTTCTGGAGTCCGGAACGCCGCGAGATGATCGAACGTCACCTTCGGCGCGTCGACCCCACACTGCGTGGGCTTCGGCTGAATCGGGCAAGTCAACGAGCGTTCGACTACTACGCGCGGTACTGGATCGAGAGTTTCCGGCTACCCACGATGTCGAAACGGACGGTCGACCGAGGGTTCACCGCGCCGAACTACCCGGCGATCGTGGAGGCGCTCGAAGACGGAAACGGAGCGATCCTGGCGTTACCCCATCTCGGCGGATGGGAGTGGGCGGGGCGTTGGATTGCCGATCAAGGCCACGAGATCACGGTCGTGGTCGAACACCTCGACCCACCGGAACTCTTCGAGTGGTTCGTGGATCTGCGGTCCAAGCTGGGGATGAATGTCGTTCCGCTGGGCCCGAAGGCGGGTTCCGCAGTGATCAACGCATTGAGGAACAACCACATCGTGTGTCTGCTGTCGGACCGAGACATCGGCCAATCGGGTCCTGAAGTCGAGTTCTTCGGCGAGACGACGACGTTGCCGGGAGGAGCAGCAACGATCTCCCTGCGGACCGGGGCACCCATCTTCCCGACGGCGGTCTACTTCTCCGATCGTGTCGAAGCGCATTCGGCGTGGGTCCGAGACCCCTTGCGGCCAGAACGCCAGAGCAAACGTCTCCGAGATGATGTGGCGCGTGTCACCCAAGAACTCGCCGAAGAGCTCGAGATCTTGATTCGGCGGGCGCCATCCCAGTGGCATCTCTTCCAGCCGAATTGGCCATCTGATCCGGGCTATTCAACTTTGGGTGAGAACGTGCCGAACTAGAGGGCATCGTGTTTCCGCCTCGAATCCTCGTGTTGCTCGTGGCCGCGCTGACCGCCGCGGTGTACATCGCCGCGCCGTGGTCGCTGGCGACCGAAGTGCTACGAATCGCTGCACCGATCGGCGCAGTCGCTGCCGTGCTGTTCGGGATCACCACGCAGCGACCGTCTTCGCGTGTCCCTTGGGCACTGGTCGCGGTCGCGCTCGGCTTCTTGGTTGCTGCGCACATTGCGTGGGCCACGGTTGCCGACCGTGCCGACCTCGACTTTCCGATCCTCGCCGACGGACTCCACGTCGGATTCTGGGTGGCGATACTGGTCGCGACCGTCGAGCTGAGTCGCCAGTCGCGAGCGGAGCACGACGCATTCGGCGGGTACGAGATCGGAATCATCGCGATCGCCGTCGGTGTCGCTGTCTGGCTCGTCATTGCCGAGCCGTATTTCTCTGACAGCGACCTGGGCTTCGGTGCGACCGCATGGGCCGCCGGTCCGCCGTTGATCGGCGGGCTCGCGTTTGCAGCGTCGGTGCGGGCCGCAGCTGCGGGTGCGTACCGCTCGTTCTCGCCGGTGGTGATGATGTGCGGCATCGGGCTCCAGCTCGTCGCCGACATGGTGCGTGGTACGCAGGAGATTCGAGGCGACTTCGGTCCCGGAGGCTTCGTTGCCGGGCTGGGATTGCTTGCGCCGCTCGTCGTCGGCGCTGCTGCGCTGGACCCGTCGATGGCCGTTCGAAACCGGCCCGTCGTTCCTCACGCTGCGCTGGGAGTCGGGCGAACCGTTGGTCTCACCGTTGCGGTGTTGAGCCCGATGACGGTGCTGATGGCGCTGCTCGTGAGCGGTCTCGGATCGGGGACGACCATTCTGGTCGTGTCGATTGCGGCCTTCCTCGCCGTGATTCTCGCCCTCGCTCGGATGTGGGGATTGCTCGATGCGGTCAGGCTGCTGACCGAACGCCGTGGGCAAGATCGTCTCGCTGCGATGGTCGAGCACTCGAGCGACGTCGTGATGCTGCTGGACGAGTCGGGCGACATCAAGTACGCAAGTCCGGGACTGACCGGCACCTTGGGGCACCGAGCCACCGATTGGATCGGCCGTCCGATCGTCGACCTCATCGCTCAAGAGGACCGTGATGGCGCCGAGGCCGAAGTCGACCGGCTGTTCGCCCGCGGCAGCGACGCAACGGTGCAGTTCGAATCCAGCCTCGTGCGTGTCGACGGTGAACGACGCCGGATGGAAGCCACGATCGTGAACTTGCTCGGCGGCGACGCCGTCGACGGGATCGTTGCCACGTTCCGCGACATCACCGAGCAGCGAAATCTGGAACGAAAGCTCAGCCATCGAGCGTTCCATGACGAATTGACCGGTCTGGCGAACCGTGCCCTGTTCCTCAATCGCATGGACCACGCGCTCAACGTTGCTCGGGATGCCAGTGACCCGGTCGTCGTCCTGTTCGTCGATCTCGACGACTTCAAGTCCGTCAACGACGCACTCGGCCACGCGGTCGGTGACGACCTGCTGTGCACGATCGCCGAACGCATGAAATCAGTGGCGGGCAAGGGTGACACGCCAGCTCGACTCGGCGGCGACGAGTTCGCTCTCCTCATCGAGGACCGAGGCGGTGTGGACCGGGCGATCACCGTTGCGGAGCGTTTGCTCGAGACGCTCAAGGCCCCCGTGAGGCTGGCCGGTTACGACGTCGCGGTGCTCGCGAGCGTCGGCGTGGCCGTGGCGACGCCGGAGATGACGACGTCGAGCTTGCTGCGCGACGCTGACATCGCGATGTACGAAGCCAAACGGGCGGGCAAAGGACAGATCAAGATCTTCGATCCGGCCATGCGGCTCGGGGCGACCACGCACCTCGAAGATCGGTCCGCGCTGGCGACTGCATTGGACAACGACGAGATGCGCCTGGTGTATCAGCCGCTCGTCGACCTGGTGACGGGCGAAGTCACCGGAGCGGAGGCGCTGCTGCGGTGGACACACCCGACTCGCGGGGTGGTGTCGCCGGCAGAGTTCATTCCGATCGCAGAACGATCAGGTCTCATCACCGACATCGGGCGTTGGGTGTTGATCGAGGCCATGATCGAAGCAGCGCGGTGGCAAGTCGCCGGGCCTCGGTCAGTCAGTATCAATGTCTCAGCGGTGCAGCTCCGGTCCGCCGACTTCGTCGACCATGTCGTCGATGCTTTGCAGCGAAGTCGACTCGCTCCGGAACGAGTGCTGCTCGAGGTGACCGAGACCGTGCTCGTCGACGAGATCGAGTCCGCTTCCACGGCGCTGAACACCTTGCGCGAACTCGGATTGCGCGTCGCGATCGACGACTTCGGCACTGGCTATTGCTCGCTGACCTACCTCCAGAAGTTCCCCGTCGACGTCGTGAAGATCGATCGGGAATTCGTCGACGAAGTCGATGGTGACGCACAACGGTCCTCGCTCGCGCGCATGATCTTGCAGATGACATCAAGTTTGGGAGTCACGAGCGTTGCCGAAGGGATCGAGCGGCCGGCGCAACTTGCGGCACTTCAGCAGTTCGGCTGCGATATCGGCCAGGGGTATCTGTTGTCGCATCCGTTGGAGGCGAGCATGATCCGCCAACGGTTCGGCGTCGACCTCGTCGCCGTTGGATGACCTCGCGTTCGCTGCGGGTCGGCATTGTCTGCCCGTACAGCCTGACGGTGCCCGGCGGGGTCCAGATGCAGGTCCTCGGTCTTGCTCGAGAGGTTCGAAGTCGCGGTGTCGAAGCTCGCGTCCTCGGGCCCTGCGACGGTCCGCCGCCGGCGAGTTTCGTGACCCCGCTCGGCAATTCGCTTCCCACCTCCGCCAACGGCTCGGTCGCCCCGCTGGCACCGGATCCGCCTGCGATGTTCCGCACGCTTCAGGTTCTCGCGGCCGAGCGATTCGACGTGCTGCACCTGCACGAGCCGATGGCGCCAGGTCCGACGCTGACCGCAGCGGTCACGCATCGCTACCCGACCGTCGGGACCTTTCACGCCGCTGGTCGCTCGACCAGCTACCGACTCATCAAGCCGTGGCTGCTGTCCTGGATCAAGCGGATCGACCACAAGGTGGTGGTGAGTAAAGATGCGCTGGCACTAGTGCAGTCGCACCTCGGTGGCGAGTACGAAGTCCTGTTCAACGGCGTCGAGGTCGACCGGATCCGTCGCGCCTCGCCGATCGAACTCGATGCCGGTGACCCGCCGGCGATCTTCTTCTGTGGCCGCCACGAGGAGCGCAAGGGACTGTCGGTTCTGCTCGATGCGTTCGAGCGCCTCCCGGTCGAGGCGCAGCTGTGGATCGCGAGTAGCGGCCCCGACACGGCAGCCTTGAAGAAACGAACAGCGGGCGATGACCGCATCCACTGGCTGGGTCGGATCAGTGACGAAGAGAAGTTCGCGAGGTTGCGTGCTGCGTCGGTCTTCTGTGCGCCGTCGCTCGGGGGCGAATCGTTCGGTGTCGTGCTCATCGAAGCCATGGCAGCGGGCACCACCGTCGTGGCGAGCAGCTTGGATGGCTACCAGAACGTGGCAACGCACGAGGAGGACTCGCTGCTGAGCCCGCCGGGCGACGCCGATGCGCTCGCTGTACAGCTCGAACGGGCCCTCGGCGATCCGGCACTGGCGGCTCGCCTCCGTGGGGCCGGCGACGGTCGAGCCGAGCGTTTCGCGATGTCGGCGCTGGCTGATCGCTACATCGAGATCTATCACGACCTCGCATCGCGCTGACCCGTACACTCCAGAGTCATGCCTCTGATCATCGTCCTGCTCGTGATCGCGGTCGTCGCGGTCATCGCAGGCGTCGCGATGTACAACGGGTTGATTCGCAGCAAGAACCAGGTTGAGAACGCCTGGTCGCAGATCGACGTGCAACTCAAGCGACGCCTCGACCTCATCCCCAACCTCGTCGAGACCGTGAAGGGATATGCGGCCCACGAGCAGGAGACGCTGCAACAGGTGATCACGGCGCGCAACGCCGCAATCGCCGCTCCCGACACTCCAGAAGGCCAGGCGGCTCCGAACAACATGCTGGCGGGAGCGCTCGGCAAGTTGTTCGCATTGAGTGAGGCCTACCCGGATCTCAAGGCGAACCAGAACTACTTGGCGCTCCAAGAAGAGCTCACGGCAACGGAGGGGCGCGTGGCGTACGCGCGCCAGTTCTACAACGATGCCGTGCTCGGCTACAACAACAAGATCGAATCGATTCCCACGGTGTTCGTCGCCAAGATGCTCGGCTACAGCGAGCGGGAGTACTTCGAAGCCGACGAGTCGGCACGCTCGGTTCCGAACGTCGAGTTCTGACCTCATGCACGATCTCGTTCGTTCGAACAAGCGGCGCAGCGTCGCGCTCGTCATCGGTTTTGTCCTCGTCGTCGCGCTCGTCGGCGCAGCGATCGGCCTGGTCGTCGGCAATGGTCCGATCTTCACGCTCATTGCGCTCGTCATCAGCGGAGCGATCGCATTCGGGTCGTACTGGAAGGCAGATGCAATCGCCCTTCGAGTCAGTCGGGCGGAGCCAGCCGATCCGCAGCACTACCAGCGGCTTCATAACCTCGTCGAGGGCCTGTGCATCGCGGGCGGTCTGCCCAAGCCCGGCGTCTACGTCGTCGACGATCCTGCCCCCAACGCCTTTGCGACAGGTCGAAACCCCGAGCACGCTGCCATCGCCGTCACGACCGGGCTGCTCGACAAGCTCAATCGAGTCGAGTTGGAAGGCGTCGTCGCACACGAACTGAGCCACATCCGGAACTACGACATCCTCGTGTCGACCCTGGCGGTCACGATGGTCGGTGCTGTCGCACTGATGTCGGACATGGCGATCCGGATGATGTGGTGGAACGGCGGTCGTGTGTCACGTCGAGGCGACCAGCAGGACTCCAGCAACCCGCTGGCGTTCATCGGATTCGCACTGCTGATCGTTGCTCCGTTGCTCGCAAAGGCAATGCAGGCAACGATTTCTCGGAGTCGGGAAACGCTTGCAGATGTCAGCGCATGTCAGCTGACGCGCTATCCGCCGGGGTTGATCTCGGCACTGGAAAAACTGCAGGAGGACACGACGGTGACGCACTCGGCGTCAACGGCTACGGCACACTTGTGGATCGAGCAGCCAATGAGCGGTGTCGGCGACGCCGGCAAGCTCCAAGGCGTTCACAAGTTGTTCGACACCCACCCGCCGCTCGAAGAGCGCATCGCCCTGTTGAGGGAACTGTGAGGGATTTCCGATGAAGAAGACCATTGCCATCTGCACTGCCGCTGCCCTCCTCGCTGCCGCCTGCAGCGGAGGCGACGACGAGACCGAAGACACGACTCCGACAACGGAGGCGACCACGACGACCACCTCGACGACCACCTCCACCACGACAACGACCGAGCCGCCCGAGTCGACCACGACGACCACGCTCGTTCCCGAAGACGATTCGATCCGTCAGCCGCTCACCGGTGAAGTCGTCGACTCCGAAGACGACCTCGAGCCGCGCGCCGCGCTCGCCGTCAAGATCGACAACAACTCTGCAGCGCGCCCCAATCACTCGGGTTTGGCTGTGGCCGACATCGTGTTCGAGGAGATCGTCGAGGTGGGTACGCGGTTCGCAGCCGTGTTCCACACGGAGGGTTCCGATCCCGTGGGTCCGATCCGTTCGGGCCGCGAGCAGGACGTGAATCTCCTCTCGTCGTTGAACCAGCCGTTGTTTGCCTGGAGCGGAGGAAACCCCGGCGTGACGCGGTTGATTCGTGATTCGTTTCTCACCGATTTGAACGCGAACGGTGGATTCTCGGGTGCGTACTTCCGAGGTCCCGGTAGCGCTCCGCACGACCTCTACAGCACGACCGAAGAGCTCTATGCACTCACTCCCGAGGACCACCCCGGTGCGCCGTCACAGCAGTTCACGTACGTTCGACCTGACGAAGAGTTCGAAGGCACCGACGTGGAAGCGTTCGAGCTCAGCCTCGACACGAACGACGTTCGGTGGGAGTGGGACGAAGACGAAGAGGCGTTCGCCCGGTTCCAGGAAGGCTCCCGCCACGTCGACGTCGTCCACGGCGACATCTTCGCAACGAACATCGTCGTGATGGTGGTCGAGTACCGCCCGAGCTCAATCGACGCCACGTCGCCGGATGCCCAGACCCTCGGATCCGGTCCCGCGTATGTGTTCAGCAACGGGCAGGTCGAGATCGGCCGGTGGGCGCGCGACCTCGCCGTCGGAGCCATCCAGTTGACCGACGCAGACGGCGAGTTCATCGGACTGACGCCGGGCAACACCTGGGTCGAGCTGGCCGAGATCGGCGACGACGAGTCGTTCCTGCTGCCGCCGAACCCGCAGCCGGAGGTTGCCGAGGATGATGAGACGGAGTCGACCGATGCGCCCACGACCACCGTGGGCACTCCCGATGTGCCCCAGATCGTGCTCGACGACCCCGATCTGGCGCCGACGGACATCAGTATCGAGTTCGCATAGGCGCTGCCGCTCCAGGCAGGCACCCGTGACACCTGTCTGAGTCCTGATATGGACCTGACAGAACCGCCATCACGGAAAGTACGCTCGACCACATGAGCGAAACCGGCACCTTCCCCGTCAAGCGTGGCTTGGCCGAGATGATGAAGGGCGGCGTGATCATGGACGTCGTCAATCCTGAGCAGGCGAAGATCGCCGAGGACGCAGGAGCGGTGGCGGTCATGGCGCTCGAACGCGTGCCCGCAGACATTCGCAAGGACGGCGGCGTCGCTCGCATGTCCGACCCGGAGATGATCCAGGGAATTCAGGAGATCTGTTCGATCCCGGTGATGGCCAAAGCACGCATCGGTCACTTCGTGGAAGCACAGATCCTTCAGGCGCTCGACGTCGACTTCATCGACGAGTCCGAAGTGCTCACCCCCGCTGACGAGGCGTACCACATCGACAAGATGGCGTTCGACGTTCCGTTCGTGTGCGGCGCCACCAACCTCGGTGAGGCGCTGCGACGCATCTCAGAGGGTGCAGCGATGATCCGCTCGAAGGGCGAGGCAGGTACCGGCAACGTCGTCGAAGCGGTCCGCCACCTTCGTTCGATCATCGGCGACATGAAGCGTCTGACGCAGGCCGACGAAGCTGAACTGTTCGGTTGGGCCAAAGAACTCCAGGCCCCGCTGCCGCTGATCCAGGAGATTGCCGAGACCGGCACGTTGCCCGTCCCGTTGTTCTGCGCCGGCGGACTTGCGACTCCAGCCGACGCTGCACTCGCGATGCAGCTCGGTGCCGACGCCGTGTTCGTCGGGTCGGGAATCTTCAAGTCCGACGACCCGTCGCCGCGAGCCAAAGCGATCGTGGAGGCGACCACTCACTTCCGAGACGCCGACATCTTGGCGAAGGTGAGCCGTGGCCTGGGTGCGCCGATGACTGGCATCGGCATGGACGAGGTCAACGTCCACTACGCCGAGCGTGGCTGGTGAACGAGAGCTCCACGTGACGATCGGTGTGCTCGCGCTCCAGGGAGCGTTTGCCGCCCACCAACAACGTTTTGCCGACCTCGGCATCGACGCGCCAGCGGTCCGAACCGCCCAGGAGCTCGACGGCGTCGACGCGCTCGTGATTCCCGGCGGTGAGAGCACGACGATGTCGCATCTCATGCGCACCAATCAGCTGTTCGAGCCCATCGCTGCTCGCATCGCGTCGGGCATGCCCGTGTTCGGGACGTGCGCAGGAATGATCATGTGCGCGAGCGACGTGCTGGACGGGCGACCCGACCAGCGAAGCTTCGGAGCGGCCGACCTCACGGTTCGTCGCAATGGTTACGGTCGGCAACTCGCCAGTTTCGAGGTCGATCTGGACGTGAAGGGACTCGATTCGTCGTTCCACGCCGTGTTCATCAGGGCACCGCTCGCCGAACGGGTCGGCCCCGAGGTCGATGTGCTCGCCGAACACGACGGTGTTCCCGTTCTGCTGCGTCACGGAGCATGTACCGTGGCATCGTTTCACCCAGAGCTGACTCGTGACGCTCGGCTGCACCAGCTGTTCGTCGACTCGCTTCCAGCATCACGGTAAGGAGCTGCCATGTCCGGCCATTCCAAATGGGCAACCATCAAGCACAAGAAGGGCGCTGCCGACGCAAAACGCGGCAAGGTCTTCAACAAGCTCGCGCGTCAGGTCGAAGTCGCAGCGAAGGGCGGTGGCGACCCGGACATGAACGCAACGCTGCGCACGGCGGTGCAGAAGGCGAAGTCCGCGTCGATGCCCAACGACGCGATCGAACGGGCGATCAAGCGTGGCACCGGTGAAGGTTCGGACGGCGTCGTCTACGAGACCATCATGTATGAAGGGTACGCGCCCGGGGGAGTGGCGTTGCTGATCGACGTCTTGACCGACAACCGGAACCGAATCAGCGCCGACGTGCGTCAGGTCTTTTCCAAGATGGGCGGATCCATGGCCGAGCCGGGCGCCGTTGGCTGGCAGTTCGGACGACGTGGCGTGATCATCACCGACGAAGGCGTCACCGAAGACGATGTGATGATGGCTGCGCTCGAAGCGGGCGCTGACGACATCGTCGCCGAGGGCCAGGCGTGGCGGATCATGACCGAAGCGTCAGATGTCTTCACGGTGAAGGAACAGCTGGAAGCGGCGGGCATCGCCACGATCTCGGCTGACTCTCCGATGGTCGCTGAGAACCTCGTTCCGGTGACCGACCTGAAAGATGCGAAAGCGATCCTGCGCATCATGGAGGCGCTCGAGGACAACGACGACGTCCAAGACGTCTTCTCGAACTTCGACATCAGCGACGAGCTGATGGAGCAGGCAGTCGTCGAATGAGCTTGTCCGTCGGGGACCGTGCGCCAGATTTCGAGTTGCCTGGCACGAACGACACGACACACTCGCTCGCCGACTTCGCTGGCAAGCCGTTGGTGCTGGTCTTCTACCCGGGTGACGACACGCCGGTGTGCACCCGCCAACTGAACTCCTACAACGACGGCCTCGAGCGATTCGCCGAGCTCGACGCACAGGTCATCGGGATCTCGGCGCAGTCCGTGTCCAGTCATGACACGTTCGCCAACAAGCATGGGTTCTCGTTTCCGCTGCTCGCCGATGTCGACAAAGAGGTCGCCGGCCGCTACGGAACGCTCGGCCCCATCGGCTTTCCGCGGCGCAGTGTCTTCATCATCGACGCCAACGGCATCGTGCGGTACGCGCATCGCGCAATCGCCGGGCTCACGTTCCGGCCCGTGTCGGAGTTGGTCGCCGAACTGGAGAAGCTCAAGCGCTAGAGTCGAACCTGTGTTCGCCGCTTCACGACCTCACCGCGTTCTCGGCATCGACCCTGGGCTCACACGCTGCGGGTACGCCGTCATCGAAGGGCGCAACGTCTCCTCCGTGAGTGCGGTCTCGATGGGCGTCATCCGTACGAAGCCGTCGGAACCGCTCGCGAATCGTCTGGCGACGCTGCGTACGGAGTTCACGTCGCTGATCGCCGAGTTCGCCCCGGATTCGGTTGCGATCGAGCAGGTGTTCTTCCAGGTCAATGTGCGCACAGCGATGGCAACGGGGCAGGCGAGTGGCCTGGCGTTGGCGGAGGCCGCACTGGCGGGATGTGAAGTGATCCAGTACACGCCGAACCAGGTGAAGGACGCCGTCGCCGGCTGGGGTGGCGCAGGCAAGGAGCAGGTTCAGAAAATGGTGCAGGTTCGGCTGAACTTGTCGACGCTGCCGAAACCCGCGGACGCAGCAGATGCCGCAGCGATCGCTCTGACTCACCTCGCGATGTCGCCGATGGGACGCCAACTCCGACAGGCGGCAAGCTCGTGATCGGCTCGCTGCGCGGGGAGGTGCTGGACCGCAACCTCGACACGACCGTGCTGATCGAGGTCGCCGGAATCGGCTACATCGTGAGCGTGACCGAGCGAACACTCGCCGAGCTCGAACCGGGCACCGAGATCTTCTTGTACGTCCACCACCACGTCACCGAGACCGCCGAGACGCTGTTCGGGTTCCGTGCCAAAGACGAGCGCATCACGTTCCAGACCTTGATCAAGACCAATGGCGTCGGCCCGTCGACCGCCATGGCGGTACTCGCAACGCATCCGCCCACGGCGTTGGTGGACATCGTGGCGAACAATGATGTTGCCGCACTCACGTTGGTCTCGGGGATCGGAAAGAAGACCGCAGAGAGAATGATGGTCGAACTGCGTGATCGCCTGTCGTTGCCGATGCTGGACGCAGGAGACGAAGCAACGAGTGGCTCGGCCGTCGCTGAAGTGCGTGAAGCACTGGCAGGTCTCGGCTACGGCACCGACGAAATCCGAGACGTGCTCCGCGAGCTGCCGAGCGATGCCCCGAGTGCGACGCTGTTGCGTGACGCATTGAAGACGTTGGGAGCCAAGCGTGCGTGAAGAATTCCTCGACCCGAACATTCGAGATGCCGATGGTGAGCCCGACGAGCAGTCGGTGTCCGCCGTCCTCGACGCCGAGTCGGGACTTCGGCCACAAGCGCTCGACGAATTCGTCGGCCAGCGTGAGTTGAAAGAACACCTGCAGATCGTTCTCGAAGCAGCTCGAAAGCGAGAACAGTCGGTCGATCATCTCCTCTTCGCTGGCCCGCCGGGGCTCGGCAAGACCACGCTCGCTGGAATCATCGCCACCGAGATGAACGTGCAGCTCCACGTCACGTCAGGGCCAGCGCTGGAGCGCGCCGGCGACCTCGCGGCGATTCTCACCAAACTCGAGGACGGCGACGTGTTGTTCATCGACGAGATCCACCGTTTGTCCCGTTCGGTCGAGGAGATCCTGTACCCGGCGATGGAGGACTTCCAGCTCGACATCGTCGTCGGAAAGGGTCCGGCGGCGTCGAGCATCCGTCTCACCATGCCGCCCTTCACGCTGGTCGGAGCCACCACGCGCACGGGCATGATCACCGGACCACTCCGCGACCGGTTCGGCCTCGTTGCACGGCTGGACTACTACGACACCGACGAATTGCAGAAGATCGTGGTGCGTGCGGCGGGCATCTTCGAGATCGAGATCGACGAAGACGGTGCGCGTCAGATCGCGCGGCGATCTCGCGGCACACCGCGGATCGCCAACCGGCTACTTCGTCGCGTACGCGATTTCGCAGAAGTGCGTGCCGATGGAGCGATCACTGCGGACGTCGCAAGCGAAGGTCTGGCCATCTTCGGTGTCGACCACCTTGGCCTCGACAAGGTCGACCGGGCCATCCTGAAGAACCTGTGCGATCAGTTCGGCGGGGGCCCTGTCGGGCTCTCGACGCTGGCGATCAGCGTCGGCGAGCAACCCGAAACCGTCGAGGATGTCTATGAACCCTTCCTGATCACGCAGGGGATGATCGCGCGCACGCCTCGCGGGCGCGTTGCGCTCACTGCCGCGTACGAACACGTTGGCCTGCCGTCGCCGTCGGGTGAGCCCCGCTTGTTCGATCGGTAGGGTCGATTCATGACCGCACGACGGAGAACCGTTCGGCTCGTGGCGCTCGCGGCAATCGTCTCAGTGTTCGGTGCCGCATGTGGCGCGGGAAGCGACGCCGGCGATGAATCCGCAAGCGGGTCGAGTCAGGCTGAACTCGCAACCGAGACTGCTCCCGTGGTGGAGACCGCAGCGGTGGAATCGACAACGACCGCAGCGCCGACGGCCACGACGACGACCACGATCGCACCGATCGCGGACACCACGATTCCGACCGACACGACGCCGGTCACTCAACCGGTGGCGACCGAGCCTGTCGTCACGACCGCAGCGACCGAACCTGTCTCCACCGGTGTGCCGGTCGGGTATCGGCCGGTCAGCGATGACTCCGGTCAACTGCGTGCGAACGTGCCAGCTGAATGGGTGCAGGTCGACGGATCGCCTGACGGAGAGCTGCGCCGACTGGTCGCCGCAGCCGACAGCGAGGCCTTTCTGGCCGGGTACTCGCTGCCGGGCATCCTGCTGCTGTCCGGGGACGCCCCGACTCCCGATGCGTGGGTCGCGGGGTTGGCTGGTGGACTCTCGGCTGCTCAGGCGGACGGGTGCACCGTCACGGAAACATCTGACTACGACGATGGCGTGTACACGGGAATGGAGCACGTGCTGTCGTGCGGCTTCGCCGAGACCACGCCGCACCTGATCGGTGGGCGTGACGCCGACGGTGAACTCTTCTTCCTGCTCGCGATCGTCCGGCCTGCCGACGATCTGACCATCCGCACCGAGATCGTGCAGAGCTTCTTCGTCAACTGATCGTGCAACTCAGCGACTTCGACTACGAGCTTCCCGAACAGCACATCGCTCAGACTCCGATCGAACCTCGAGACAGCGCCCGGTTGCTCGTCGACCGAGGCGATCGAGTCGAGCATTATCAGGTTGCTGAACTCCCGACGCTGCTGCGCAAGGGCGATCTCGTCGTGCTCAACGAGACCAAGGTCATTCCGGCTCGTCTGGCCCTTCGACGGCCGACCGGAGGGAAGGCCGAAGTCCTCCTGCTGGAGGCACTCGATGAAGAGCGCAGGACTTGGGAGGCGTTGGCTCGACCTGGAGGGAAGCTGCGAGTCGGTGAGGTCTTGACGCAGGACGGCGTCGATGTCATCAAGATGGGGCCGAGGACGCAGGCTGGCGACACGTTCGTGGTCGAGATCGTCCCCGCTGGTGACCCGCTCGACGTCCTCGATCGCCACGGTGAGATGCCGTTGCCGCCCTACATCGGCACCCGTCTCGAGAATCCGGACCGGTATCAGACGGTGTTCGCAGCCGAGCCTGGTTCCGCTGCAGCGCCGACCGCTGGTCTGCATCTGACGCCGTCGGTGTTCGAGCAATTTTCAGCGGCGGGCATCGGCACCGCAACGGTCGAGCTCGTCGTGGGGCTGGACACATTCCAGCCGATCAGTACCGACGACCCACTCGATCATCCGATGCACACCGAGCGGTACCGCGTCCCCGAAGCCACATGGGAGGCGGTGCGAGACACACGCAGAGCCGGTGGCCGTGTGGTCGCAGTCGGTACGACGGCGGTACGGGCGCTCGAGTCAGCAGCGGTCCGCGGTGAGCTCAGCGGTCGAACGGACATCTTCATCTACGAAGGCTTCGATTGGCAGGTGGTCGACGTGATCATGACGAACTTCCATCTCCCGAAGACCACGCTCCTGATGATGATCGATGCGTTCGTCGGGGCTCGGTGGCGCGAGCTGTATGCCGAGGCCCTCGCTCAGGACTACCGGTTCTTGAGCTTCGGTGATGCGATGCTGCTCGAACGAGCGTCGCCACAAGATCAGGCGTAGTCGGTGGCGAGCAGCAGGTCGTACTGCTCGATCTCGTAGGTCTGGACCTGGACCTGAACGCCGGCGAGGCGCCGGACCTTCTCGGTGCTGGCGAGTTCGACGGCAGCCGATGCCATGTGGACGCCGCCGTAGTGATGCGCACGCATCAGGTCGAGCCACAGCCGTCCCTGGTCGATGCCCTCGGCGAGTGAGAGCGCTCGCATCTCTTCGTCACTGGCGAGCCCCTGCATGTCGGCTGCCGGGATACCGGCTCCGAAGTTCATTCCCATCCAGGCCATCACCGTGTCGGGAGCCTCTGTCGACTCCCCCCAATCCGTGAGCCACGCACGCATGGTGCCGACTTCGATCGACTGGGTCTGCAGGACTTCAGCCGCCGCAGCTTGGACGGGGTCGCCGGTATCTCGCCCGAGAACTCGCTGGCACATCGCCATTGCTTGAATGTGGTGAGTGCTCATGTCGGCGCAGAAGCCGATGTCCGCAGCGGTCGCCTCGGCGTCATTGGCGAGCGCAAGCCCGCCAGCGAGGCCGCTTGCGAGGCCGATCGTGCCGGCTCCGGCCCCGAACAAGAAGCCCCGTCGCGTCGTCGACCTCATGGCTGCTCGCCGTCGCCGTCGGCTGGTGCTTCGCCCTCGGCGGGTGCTTCGCCCTCGGTCTGCTCAGGGCGCTCCGGGCGGTCCTCGTCCTCACCACCCTCTGGGCGTTCGGGGCGCTCCTCGCCGCCTTCTTCAGCGCCGGCGTCGTCGCCGCCTCCGCCGCCCCCGCCGCCGCCGCCAGCTGCATCGAGGTCGATGACACCTGCGAAGCACCCGAGGACATAGGGGAACTCCTCGGTCGTGTAGTAGGCGTAGTTGCCGTCCTCGTCGGTCAGGCCGTTGCATTCATCGAGGTCGCCGGAGCCCTCGACGTAGGTGTGCGCAGCCCAGGTGTCGGTGGCGAAGAGCGATTCGTCGGTGAGTTCCCACGACGACGTGTACTGGTCGATCCCGGTGTAGATCGGAAAGCCGTCGAAGGCGTAACCGACCAGCTGTGGCTCCTCGGCGACCTCTTCGGGGGTGAACCAGCAGTCGGTCTCCGAGCTGGCGAGGATCTTGTGCGTGTGGAAGCCGCTTGGCCCGTTGTGGCTTCCGCATGCCGAGACGATTCCCGGCAGCGAATCGACGTCGCCGCCGGTGCCTTCGGTCGGCCCGAAGATCGGGATTCCGCTGAGCGTGACGGCAGCCGAACCGATGTAGGGGATTGCGGTCACCTCGTCAGCAAGCGTCGGCGATGCCGGGATCGTGTACGTCGACTCGTCGCCTCGCGGCGAGCCGGGGGAGGTCTCGATGTAGGTGAAGTCCGGAATGGCGTTGCTGGTCACGACGAGGTCATCGCCATCGCACGTCGCTGAGACCTCGGGGTCGTCGAGATCAGGGTTCGCTGACCCTCGCGTGACGAACAGTGCGGCGACGTCGTCGCAGCTGGTGTCCGTGGCGACTTCATCATCTGCGGCCGCCGTCTCTGGGGCCGTGCTGGAGGTGCTCTCGGTGCTCGTGTCGGTGGTCGCCTCGGTGCTGTTGTCGGTGTCGACAGTGGCGTCGGTGTCAGGCTCACTCGCAGCGTCGTCGCTGTCGCTGGTCCCGCATGCGGGAACGGCGAGCAGTGCGCCGCAGGCAAGCACGGCGAGTCGTGAGGATGTGCGGACGGAACGGTTGCTCATGTCGATGAACTTAGAGCAGTGCGTTGTGCATGCCCTCCGAGCTCTCTGTGGGTTTGCTGTGAACCGTACGACCGTTGAGAACCGGTGCCGGTTCGCAGGAATGCTCGGGCTCGGACCGACCTAGCCTGCACGAGTGCATCCAGTTGATTTCGAGATCGAGGCGACCGACGGGGCAGCCCGTGCAGGAACAGCCACGACAGCGCGAAGCTCCTACACGACGCCTCTCTTCATGCCGGTGGGTACCCGCGGCGCCATCAAGTACCTCAGCGCAGCCGACTACGAACGGTTGGGTGCCCAGATCGTCCTCGGCAACACCTATCACCTGATGTTGCGGCCGGGTTCGGAGCTGATCGAGAAGTTCGGTGGGCTCGGCGCGTTCGCCGGCTGGGACGGCATCACGCTGACCGACTCGGGGGGCTTCCAGGTGTTCTCGCTGGATCCGAAGGTCGACGACGACGGTGTGACGTTCAAGAGCACCTACGACGGTTCGACGGTCAGATTCACACCCGAAGATGCGATTCGGGTTCAGCAAGAGCTCGGCGCGGACATCCAGATGGTCCTCGATCAGTGCCCGCCACTGCCCAGCAGCCCCGATGTGGTGCGAACCGCGCTGGAGCGCACCCACGCATGGGCCGCGCGTGCCAAGTCAGCGCATTCGCGTGACGACCAGGCGCTGTTCGGGATCGTGCAGGGTGGGATTTCCGAGTCGATGCGCGCCGAGAGTGCGCAACGCATCGTGGAGATCGGGTTCGATGGCTACGGAATCGGAGGGCTCTCGGTCGGGGAAACGCGCGAACAGATGATCCCCGCCCTGGCCTCGGCCTTGGAGCATCTGCCGACTGATCGGCCCCGATACCTGATGGGGGTCGGCGATCCGGCGTCGCTCGTCGAAGCGGTTGCGCTCGGTGTCGATCAGTTCGACTGTGTCATGCAGACACGCCTGGGACGGCACGGCACCGCATTCACGTCGGCAGGCCGCTTCCAGGCCAAAGCCTTCCGAAATGCGGAACTCGATGACCCGCTCGACGCCGATTGTCCGTGCGAGGTCTGCGCTCGGCACTCTCGCGGATACATCCGCCACCTGCTGCAGGTCGGGGAGCCCACGGCGTCACGGCTGCTCTCGATTCACAACATCGCGTGGACGATCGACCTGATGTCGAAGATGCGCACAGCGATCACCGCAGGAACGTTCGAGGCGATGCGCCGCCACGTGCTGGACGTGTGGGGATAGCATCGGCGACCGCCATGAGCATTCTGACTTTCCTCGCATCCGCGGGCACCGACGCCGAAGCCACCAACGACGGTGGGAGCGCCTTTTCCTTCCTTCTGCTGCCGCTGATGCTGCTGGCGATGTATTTCCTGATCATCCGCCCGAACAGCAAGAAGCGCAAAGCTCAGCAGTCGCTGCAGTCCGAGCTGGGTATCGGCGACGAGGTCATCACGACCGCGGGAATCATCGGCACGATCACCGGCGAAGACGGACCAACCCGCTTCTGGCTCGAGATCGATGACGATGTCCAGGTGCGCATCGCCCGTGGGGGAATCGCTGGTCGGCTCGACCCGGATGCTCTCGACGACAAGCCAGATGCCGATGACGACGCCGCCGAAGCCGACGCCGCTGACGAAGCCGACGCCGCTGACGAAGCCGCCGATCAGGACTCATGAAGCGCCGGCTCTGGTTGTCGCTGATCGCGACGACGCTCATCATCATCGCCGCGTTCGCCGGCAACCTCGCCACGTCGAACACACCGAAGCTTGGCCTCGACCTGCAGGGCGGAGCATCGGTGATCCTCGAACCGGCAGAGGACGCCAGCGGCGAGGACCTCACCATCGTTCGTGATCTCATCCGTGACGAGCTGGAACGCACCGGCATCGCCGAACCGAACGTTCGAGTGCAGGGCGCCACGATCGTCGTCGAGCTGCCGGGCGTGAAGGACCAACAAGAGGCGCTCGACGCCGTCGATGTCTCGGGCATCGTCGAGCTGCGCCCGGTCGTGCTGTTCTCGCAGTGCCAAGACGACCCGCTGCTCTCGGGTGACCCGACGTTGGGGAGCGAACCGCCGACCACGCTCGGTGTCGAGGTGCCACAGACGGTGCCGGC
>CALIOL010000173.1 GCA_938044705.1 uncultured Ilumatobacter sp.
GCGCTGGACGCGGGGCACCGAGCGGCCCGGAAACTCATCTCGGAAGGCGACATCGGTGACTATGAGCTGATCGTCATCGACGATGCGTCGACTGATTCGACCGGCGAGATCGCCGACCGGATTGCCGCAGAGCATCCGAACGTGCGTGTCGTGCATCACGAGAAGAACCGCAAACTGGGCGGAGCGATCAAGACCGGGTTCGCGTCGGCGACGGGCGACCTCGTCTTGTACACCGACGCCGACCTTCCGTTCGACATGGCCGAACTGCCTCGTGCCGTGCGGCTACTGACCGACTATGACGTCGATCTCGTCAGCGCCTACCGCTTCGATCGGACCGGCGAGGGGTACCTCCGGTTGGTCTACACGTTCGTGTACAACCTGCTGATCCGGTCGATGTTCGGTGTCAAGGCACGCGACATCAACTTCGCGTTCAAACTGTGTCGTTCGCGGCTGTTCGACCATGTGGAGCTTCGTAGCGAAGGGTCCTTCATCGATGCCGAGCTCGTCATCCGCTCGACCCGACTCGGCTTCGAGATGCTCCAGTTCGGCGTCGACTACTTCCCGCGCACCCGGGGGGAATCGACGCTGAGCTCGCCAGGAATCATCCTGACCATCCTGCGCGAGATGCGTGAGCTGCGGAGCGATCTGGATGGCATCGAACCGGTACGAAGCGGTTGAGCCAGAAATCGGACTCGACACCGCGAAATCGCTGCGAAACACGGCGATCGCGCACCAAGACGGAACGCTCCGGACGGTAGATTGGCGTCGTTCGCTTGACCGGATCATCCGTCTCGCCACTCGTACCGAATTTCTCCCGTGCACCCTGACGATCGCCCCCCGCCACGTAGCCCTGCCGCACAGTGGCTGCCAGCCGCTGCCGCTGTCGGCGTGCTCGCCACCGTCATCATCGCTGGCGTCGCGCTCGGTGGCGGCAACGAGGAGAGCGTGGCCCCCGCTCCGGTGCAGCAGGCAACCGAAGCCGCGGCGCCGCTGCTGACGGTTCCCGAATCGGTCCCTGAGGTCATCGCTACCGTCGAGACCACCGCGCCCGTCACGAAGAGCCAGCTGGATCGAACCCTGTCGAAGGGTGTCGCCGGTGGCGACGTTCAAGAAGTCCAGCAGCGCTTGACCGACCTCGGCTTCGCCCCGGGACCGATCGACGGCATCTACGGCGATGAGACGATCAAGGCCGTGTGGGCGTACGAAAAGCTCGTGCTCGGCGTGCCGAGCAGCCAACCTACGGGGCAGGTGTCGCCGGAGATGTGGGATGCGATGCAGGAGCCCTTCGTCATTCAGCCTCGTCGCCCGAACTCGACGCCGAATCACACCGAGGTGTACCTCCCGGAACAAGTGCTCGCTGTGTTCCAGGACGACGAGCCGGTGCTCATCACGCACATGTCGTCGGGGACCAACGAGGAGTGGTGCGAAGAAGTCACCATCAGCCCGGGCGAATACGGCAACCGGGATGGCGAGGAGCCGATCGTGCGCGGTGAGTGCGGTATCTCGAACACGCCCGGCGGGGTCTTCGAGTTCTACCGACAGGTCGAGGGGATCCGCGACAGCGCCCTCGGCAGCATGTGGAACCCGGTCTACTTCAACTACGGAATCGCGATCCACGGAGCACTCAACGTGCCGTTGCAGCCCGCCTCGCACGGTTGCATCCGTATCCCGCTCAACATCTCCGAGGGTCTCCAAGACCTGATGGACATGGGTGACCAGGTGTTCGTGTGGGACGGGGTCAAGGAACCCGAGGAGTACGGAGCGCCGCCGCCGACGTTCAACTGGCTCGACCCGAACTACGAGACCACCACAACGATCCCGGAGTCGACCACCACCGTGCCCGAGTCGACCACGACGGTTCCGGAGTCGGAGACGACGGCCCCGCCGGCCACGGTTCCCGCGACGACACCGGCTCCCGACACCACCGATGCTCCGGTCGTGACCACCGAGGTGACGACCACGACGGAACCGGTGACGACGGATCCGGTCGAGACCACCACGACCACCGTGGCTCCCGAGGCGACGACGACCACCACGACGACCACGACGCTCGTCGGCCCCGACGGTTGATCGTCACTCGATAGCGAGCGGTCACCATGACCGCCGTACGGTCGGGTCATGGCAGCATCCAGTCCGCCCGAGATGGTTCCCTACGACGAGTTCTCGATGTTCGCCGAGAACATCGCGGAGTTCGGTCTCGACGTCGCCGTGCCCTCCGTGGTGCGGCGCTCCGTCGAGATACCCCACGACGCAGGTCGCAAAGTCAGCGCACTGAAGTGGGGGAGTGAGTCGCCCGAGTTGGTGTTCGTCCACGGCGGAGCACAGAACGCGCACACATGGGACACGGTGGCCCTCGCACTCGGCCGCCCGGCCCTTGCGGTCGATCTTCCCGGCCACGGTCACTCCGATTGGCGTGACGACGGCGCGTATACGCCGGCGAACCTTGCCGACGACGTCGCCGTGGTCGCCGCCGAACTCGCGCCGGACGCGAGGTTGGTCGTCGGCATGTCGCTGGGAGGTCTCACGTCGATGGAGCTGGCGGTCCAGCACGCATCGCTCGTACGCGAGCTTCTCATGGTCGACATCACGCCCGGAGTGAATCAACAGAAGGCGAAGGCGGTGATCGACTTCGTCGACGGGCCTCAGGAGTTCGCCAGTTTCGATGAGTTGCTGGCGCGCACGATCGAGTTCAACCCGACCAGGTCCGAGTCGTCGTTGCGTCGCGGGATTCTCCACAACGCAGCACAACGTCCTGATGGTTCATGGCAGTGGCGCTACGACCGCACGGGCCACACGCGACCCAAGGATGGCGTCGATGGCGATGACCAAGCGATTCTTGCAGCGAACCCCGATGTCTCGCCGTTGTGGGAAGACTTCGGGGCCGTTGCGTGTCCACTCACGATCGTTCGCGGATCGACGTCGCCGGTCGTCGACGATGACGACATCGCCGAGGCTCGCCGGCGTCAGCCAGGTCTCGACGTCATCGTCGTCGACGGAGCTGGTCACAGCGTGCAGGGAGACCGTCCGATCGAATTGGCCGCGATCATCGACGACCTCTTGCGCTGACGGTCAGACGCAGGCGTTGATGCCGTCGAGCGTGCCGGTGCGGAACGAGTCGATCTTCTCGAACGCGCTGCCGAGGACGTTCGTATCGGTCTCGGGGTCGCCGACCACGATCGCCGTCAGAATTGCCTCGGTGAGATCGCCGTCGGACACGGACGCCCCGCGGTCGGGGTCACGTGGCTGCGGCAACTGGATGAATCCGTCCTCGTCAAGCACCGGGTTGCCCTGCGCATCGAGTACCGGGATGACCGTGTTCACCCAGGCGCCGGTCAGGCAGTCGTTCTGCAGCTGGCGCGCTTCTCCGCCGAGCGTGCTCCCGCCGGTGTTCTGCGCGTGCTCGGCCCAGACGATTCCGAGGAGGTAGGCCGGGCCGAAGTCGCCGAATCGGTCGTACAACCCTTGCGCAACGGGCACGTTGAGGTACGCGGTGTTGGTCTCCGAGCACAGCTCGACGCCGAGCTCGAAATACCCCGTGGGCAAATCGCATGCGACCTCGCCTTCGGTCTGCACCGGGACGATCTCGAGTCGAGTGAAGTTCGGGAACTGTGCATCGAGATCGTTGTCGTACAGCAGATTCAGATCCGGCTCAATGAACCCGAACAGTTCGTCGTCGGCAAAGCCGAACGGCGCGTTGCCCTGGTTCGGGTCGCCTGCCTGGAAGAAGATCGGGGTGAGCGGCAACGGGTCGTCGACCAGCGTGGCGCAGCGCGCCAACCCTTCTCGGAAGCCGACCTGGAACGCACCGACACGGTCGAAGCCGGATCCGTGCCCGCCGGGTGACAGCGGGTCGGTGCCGATCGGATCTTCGATCGAGATCATCGAGATCAGCCCGGCGCGTACGTCTTGGTCATCAAAGGTGATCCCTGGAGCGAGGCCGGCGTTGGCCCGACCTGCCCATGCTCCCGCCACGCAGTCAGCCTGCTGTTCGAGATCGACGGTGTTGAGGTCGTTGCGGCGCAGTGCGCCAGTCCGGTCCTGCAGCGCGTGGCCGTACTCGTGGGCGAGTACGAGGCCGAACGTCACCGGGCCGAAGTTCGTGGCGAGTGAGCCCACGACGCCCTCGGGGGTGTCGTCGTATGCGATGAAGTCGCCGAGGAAGCAGTAGATCGCTCCACCGCGCTGGATGTCTTCGAAGGTCGAGGTCGGTGTGCCGCAGCCGGGGATCGGGGACGTGCGCTCTGGGTACGCAGCGAAGATGCCGCCCTGAAGCGGTTCGAACGGAAGACCGAACGCCGGCTCGAACTCGGCCTCCAGCCACGTCTCGACGTCGGCGAGCGCAACGGAGAGGAAGTCATCCCACGGCTGGGCCGGCTTGTTGTCACCGAAGTCGATGGCATCGGGGTCGATCATCGCGGGATCGAAGTCCGGAGTGTCCGGCTCTGAGGTCTGATCGAGCATCGGGTCGACCGGGTTGATCGGCTCGTTGCGGCTGGGTTCGCTCGTGGTCGTCGAGTCGGGGTCTTCGGCGGGCACGGTCGGATCGGGGACGTCGTCCGGATCGTCGCCGACCGCGTCGGGAATCTCTTCCGAGCGTTCGGCAGTCACGAGCAAGTCGGCACTCCCAGCGCATGCGGCGGCCGTCAATGCGAGGCCGAGGAGGAGTGCTGACCGCCGTGAGGAGCTTTTGGCTCGAGCATCGGAATCTGTTCGGGGGGCCACGGACTCGACTCTAGATGTTGCCCGTCAATCAGGCGTCGCGCGCCCGGTGGGGACTTCTCCCCGTCGGCGCGATTCCGATTTGGCTCGGCTTCGGCCCGGTCGGCTACGGTCCGGACTCTTGCGTGTCAGACGGCACGTCGCTTGAACAGCACCGAGGGGGAATCTGTATGGCGCTACTTGATGTGAACGACATCTCCGTGAACTTTGGCGGAATCAAGGCGTTGAGCGACGTCACCTTCGGGATCGAGGAAGGCTCGATCTGCGGCCTGATCGGGCCGAACGGTGCGGGCAAGACGACGATGTTCAACGTCATCAGCAGGATCTACGACCCGACGGCTGGTCACATCGACTTCGTGGGTCAGAACCTCGTCGGGGGCGGCGGCGACGTTGCTCCGCACACGATCTCGAATCTCGGGATCTTCCGGACGTTCCAGAACCTCGCCCTCTGGCCCGGTATGAGCGTCATCGAGAACGTCATGGCCGGTGCGCACGTCCGTGCCAAGCAGAACATGCTCACGGCGATGCTCAACATCGGCCGCCGAGCTGAGGAGAAGGAGTTGCGTTCCGAGGCGTACGCGATCCTGAAGAACCTCGAACTCGAGCGCTTTGCCTTCCAGCAGTGCGCCGGCCTGCCATACGGCACGCTCAAGCGCATCGAACTCGCCCGGGCCATGATGGGTCACGCCAAGCTGATGATGCTCGACGAACCGGCGACCGGGTTGACGCATAGCGAGGTGAGCGAGCTCACCGACGTGATCCGCAAGATCCGGGTGGACTACAACCTGACGATCCTGCTCGTCGAACACCACATGGGTTTGGTGATGAACCTCTCGGACAAGGTCGTCGTTCTCGACTTCGGCCAAAAGATCGCCGAGGGTCTGCCCGCCGACGTACAGGATGACCCGAAGGTCATCGAGGCCTACCTGGGAGCGCCAGCATGAGCGAGGACACCACACAGAACCCGACCCCGGCGCAGGCCGTTCTGCACGTCGCTGACCTGAAGGGCGGCTACGGCCAGATTCAGGTCTTGCACGGACTCGACTTCTACGTCAACGACGGCGAGATCGTGGTCATCCTCGGCGCGAACGGTGCCGGCAAGACCACGACGCTGCGTGCCATTTCCGGAATGATCGCCACGTCGGGCACGGTGGACCTGCGCGGCGAGAGCATCCAAGGCTCGAAGGCACCCGACATCGTCCGCAAGGGTGTTGCGCACGTGCCGCAAGGTCGCGGCACACTCAACGAGCTGTCCGTCGAGGACAACCTGCGCGTCGGCGCCTTCATCCGCAAGGACAACGAAGTCGACGCTGACATGGAGCGTTGGTTCGACGTGTACCCGGTGCTCCGGGAGCGGCGGAATCAGCGGGCCGGCAGCCTGTCCGGTGGCGAGCAGCAGATGCTCGCCGTGTCGAGAGCGCTGATGTCACGACCCGACCTTCTGCTGCTTGACGAGCCGTCGCTCGGTCTGGCACCGCTCATCGTCAAGGACCTGTTCGATCGCTTCGCCGAGATCAACAAAGAGACGGGGATGACGATGCTCGTGGTCGAGCAGAACGCCCAGCTCGCCTTGGCGATCGCCGACCGTGGGTACGTCATCGAATCCGGGGAGATCGCGTTTGACGGTCCCGCCGCCGAACTGCTCAGCGACGACAAGATCCGCAAGTCGTACCTGGGCGTCTGACCGAGAGATAGAGGGCACAACAATGGATCTTTTCTTGAATCGAGTCTTCGACGGCCTGTCGAACGGAGCAACGTATGCGTTGATCGCATTGGCGCTGGTCATGATCTTCAAGGCCACGACGCTGATCAACTTCGCGCAAGGCGAGTTCGCGATGATCGGGGCGTTCATCGTTCTCGTTCTGGCGACCGAGCGCGGCGTACCGATGTGGATCGCAGTGATCCTCGCCATGATCATTGCGGGATTGGGTGCCGCAGGCATCGAGCGGACGTTGATTCGACCGTTCGACCCCGCCGATCACCTCCCACTCGTCATCATCACGCTGGGGTTGTTCTTGGCGATCAATGCGATCGCTGGCATCGTCTGGCGCTTCGACCCTCGACGGTTCCCCGAGCTGTTCCCGTCGGGCAACGCATTGACCATCGGATCGGCAACCTTGACCTGGTACACGGTCGGTGTGGTCTGCACCACGCTGATCACCGCATCGCTCCTGACGTTGCTGCTGAACAAGACCAAGATCGGCCTGGCATTCCGTGCCGTGTCGTCGAACCTGGAGTCGAGTGAGCTCGTCGGCGTTCGAGTCGGACCCACGCTCCAGTTCGGCTGGGCGATCGCTGCGGCGGTCGGTGCGCTCGGAGCAGCGGTGTTCGTCGCAAACCCGGTTCTGCAACTCGAACCCACGATCATGATCCGCGTGCTGATCTTCGCCGTCTCGGCTGCGGCGTTGGGTGGACTCGACAGTCTGTGGGGAGCGATCATCGGCGGTGTTGCGATTGGAATGGTTCAGTCGATCGTCGTGCCGTACACCCCGATCCCGAACGAGCTGGCGCTCGCAACAGCGGTCATCGTCTTGCTGCTGGTCCTGATCTTCAAGCCGGCGGGTCTCCTCGGAACCGCCGCAGTCGAACGAGTCTGAGAAGGAACGAAACATGGCAAACACACCACGCTTCACGATCGTCGAAGGCAGTCCACAGCAACTTGCGTACAAGTGGGTTGGCATCGCACTGTTCTCGCTGTTCTTGCTGCTCATCGCGTTCGCGTACAACGACACCGGGTCCCTGACCCTGCTTGGCAACGACTACACCATCAGCACGCCTCGCCTGACCAAGGCAATCGCCTTCATCATCTGCATCCTCGGTCTGCAGGTGGTCGCAGGGTTCACCGGGCAGCTTTCGCTCGGCCAAGGCTTCTTCTTCGGCACCGGCGCGTATCTTTCGGCATGGCTCGTGGCAGACCACAACTGGTCGTGGTTCGCCACGCTCCTGGTCGTCGTTCCGGCTTGCTTCGTGCTCGGCATGATCGTCGGTATTCCTGCCCTCCGAATCAAGGGGCTGTACCTGGCGCTGGTCACCCTGGGCCTGGCAGCGATCTTCCCGTCGCTCGTGCAGCTGGAGGGGCTCAAGCCCTACACGAACGGCGCCGGCGGCAAGCAGGTGTCGTCTGACCTGAAGGCACCGGACTGGTTGCCGCTCGACGGCATCGCCGCGATCTTCCAGAAGATCCCGCTGCTCGGGCAGTACTTCGGTGACGGCGACCTGTCGTCCAAGGAGTCGGACCGTGTGTGGATCTTCTTCCTGATGGTCGTTCTCGCCGTGATCTGTTTCAAGCTCGTCAGCAACCTCGTCAACAGCCGTCCCGGTCGAGCGTTGCGTGCGATTCGCGACAACGAGACCAGCGCCGCAGTGACCGGCATGAACCTGTCGCTCTACAAGACGCTGTCGTTCGGGCTTGCCTCGGCACTGGGCGGTGTCGGTGGCATCGTGTACGTCGCCGAGCTCGGCATTGCCTCGCCAGGCGACTTCACACAGTTGATCTCGATCTACTTCATCGTGGGCCTCGTCGTCGGCGGTGTCGGCACCCTGTCGGGTGCGGTCATCGGCGGACTGGTCATCACGTTCGTACCCGACTGGGCATCGTCCACCCAGGAGCTCCCGGTCGTTCCCGAACGGTGGTTGTCCGGTCCGACCGGTCCGCTGATCATGGGCGTGCTGCTCATCGTGCTCACGTTCGTCCTTCCGGGTGGCGTGGTGGCTGGAACTCGAAAACTCAAGGCAAAGATCGTTCGCATCGTGCCGAGAACACCGGATGGCGACATCGCAGAGATCGTCGACGTCGATGAACTCCTTGGGGATGATGCCGAGAACGAACTCGCCGCGCCGAGCGTCTAACCCACGTGGCGGCAGTCGTAGCGACTAGTTTGAGAGAACACTCCGGGACGAGGGGAACAACGACGAAGGTCGTCTCGGAACAAGACGCCGGTTGTCGTTGGCGTACGAGTGGTGTCCGCATCACCGTCGCCGACGCATCGACCGGTTATCAGAGCTGAATCATCAGCATCAACAACAAGGGGAGAATGACATGCGTTCACGTAAACAACGCAGCGTTGCCGCAATCATGGCCGCCGGCCTGATTTTTGCGGCGTGCGGCGGTAGCGACGATGCAGAAGAGGTTGTCGAAGAGACAACCGAAGAGGTCGAAGAGGCCGAAGAGGGCACTGACGAAGCGAGCGGCGGCGCTCTCGCCACCGAAGGCAGCGTGGAAGTCGCCACCGGGACCGTCCTGAACCTGGACGAATGTCCGGACGACTGGAACCCGACACAGGGCGTCGAGGGTGACGAGATCGGAATCGGCATGTCACTGCCGCAGTCCGGTTCGCTCGCCTCGTTCGGTGCCATCGGTGACGGCATGCAGATGTACTTCGACTACGTCAACGAAAACGACCCGATCGACGGCAAGAACCTTGTTGCGATCCTCGCAGACGACGGTTACGAAGCCGGTCGTACGGTGGCCAACGTCGAAGAGATGATCGACTCCGGTGACGTGTTTGCGTTCTCGCACATCATCGGCACGCCGAACAACCTCGCAGCTCGTCCGCTGACCGACGAAGGTTGCGTCCCGCAGATGTTCAACTCCTCGGGCTTCCCGCTCTGGGGCGACCCGGCGAACTTCCCGTGGACCGTTGGCAACATCTTGAACTACGCCACCGAGACCGAGATCTGGTGCGCTGACATCGTTGCGAACGTGGGCGAGGGTGCAACCGTTGCTGCCCTGATCATGAACAACGACTTCGGCACGACGTACTTGGACACGCTCAAGTCGTCTGACGCATGCTCCAGCCTCGAAATCGTCGAGGAGCAGCTCCACGATCCGGCGGCACCCGACATCACCAACGAGATGACCACGCTCGTCGGCAC
>CALIOL010000174.1 GCA_938044705.1 uncultured Ilumatobacter sp.
TTGAAACTCACGCAGTACCTCACTGTTGGGGGTGTCGCCACGACTGCGGCGGTCGATCATCCTACCGCCACCCCGCAGCGATCGGAGAAGCCCTCGTCGTGACCGATACGTCGGCGAGTGCTCCTGCAGCTCGCCGTGTGCATCGATCCAGCGCCTCGAGCAGGACTCGAACCTGCGACCGACGGGGTAGAAACCCGCTGCTCTAATCCACTGAGCTACCGAGGCCGGTGCGAGGAGGCTACCGGTGGACACGGTTCCCCGACGCGGTACGTACGGAGGCTCACCCGCCTGCGTCGACGTTCGCGTCCGCTTCGAGACCGGTGTCGCCCGAGGTCGATCCCTGTCCGCCTGCGCCAGCGACGCCTTCGATGAAATTGGCCTCGTCGAAGGTCTGCGTCGCGGCATCGACGTCGAACCAACCGAACGACGACCCGCCCGATGCGCCTTGGCCACGCTCCGCTGCGTCACCAAGTCCCGCAGCGCCGCCGTCTCCTCCGGCCATGCCGGTTCCCGACTCGCCGGCGAGGCCGTCTGCGCCTCCGATGCCACCTGCAGCGCCTGTGCCGCCGCCACCGCCGCGGATGGTCGTCGCCATGATCTCCACGGCGTCGACGTCGGAGGTCAACATGCCATACGACGGACCGCCTGCGCCGCCGCCGCCGTCGCCTCCGACTCCACCTGCACCGCCGCCACCGCCTCCACCGCCGTTTCCGGCGACCGCGATGCCTTCGCCGCCTTCCACCCCTGAACCACCAGGTCCGCCGTCACCAGCATTGGACGCCGAAGCACCCGCTGCGCCGTCGCCACCGCGACCAGCTGCCACGAGCGACTCGATGATCACGACTCGATCCACACGTACCGCCCACACGCCGACCGATCCGCCACCTCCGCCACCGGCAGCACCCCCAACACCACCGACGCCTCCTGCGCCACCGCCGCCACCGGCACCACCGGTCGCCAGGCCTGGGCCGAATCCCGACGCGCCTCCACCGCCACCGCCGCCACCAGCGCCGTCACCGCCGTCACCGCCGCTGAGACCGGATGCACCGACCGGGTTGGCCGCGTCCCCGTCGAAGACGCCGCTCCCGCCATTGCCACCGACGCCACCGCTTCCGCCGTCGCCACCGACGCCAGGCTCCCCGTCGTCGCCCTCTTCCCCGCCACCGGCTCCCCCGGCGTCGCCCTGGGCGTCGTCGCCAGGTCCGTTCGCCGCACCGTCTCCGCCGTCGCCACCCGGCCGGCGATCACCGTTTGCGGCTCCGCCGTCGCCAGCCTGCAGTCCGTCGCCGTCCTCGCCGTCAGCGCCGTTGGAACCGTCATCTGCGCTCAGGCCAGCAGCGCCGTCACCTCCGTTGCCGCTGTTCACCGTCGATCGTTCGAGCCGGATCTCTCCGGTGTCGGTCACGAGCACTCCGACGCCCGTCCCTGCGAGCCCGTCGGCTTGCGAACCGAGGCCGTCGCCGGCTCGACCCGACACGATGCGGCTGTCCTCGATCAAGACCGTCTCGCCGTCCGACACGCGTACGCCGATCGCTCGACTGCCTGGGGCTGCGTCGGCGCCTGTCAACTCGATTGCCGACACCACTCGATCCCCGTCGCCGTCCACGATGATGCCGACCGACGCACCCTCGATCTCGATTCGCTGTGACCGGTCACGGTTCCAGTTCTCGTCGAAACCGCCATACAGGCTGCTCCCGGTTCCCAACCGGATCGGCGTGCTCTCGGCGTAGATCCCGACGCTGCGCGCATAGACATCGGCACCACCCGTCGCCCGGCTGGCTGCATCAGCGAGCGAGCGCAACGGCGACTCCATCGACCCGTCACCCGACGGACTTCCCCGCTCTGCGTCCACGAAGATGGCAGCGTCGGCTTGTTCGAACACGCGAACCGTCACCGTGTCGACGGCTTCGGGGGCGGTCGCTGCTCGGTCGTTGCTGGACACGACGAGTTCGAATTCGAGCGTCACGATCTCATCGGGAGCTCCGAACGACACCGCTCGACCGCCCAGCGCCCCGACACCGCCGGTGACGTCGGGGCCAGCCAGCTGACGCCACGTCACGTCCTCGTCCTCAGCGCCTTCGGTCACGGCGACCGCCTCCAGCGTTGCGACCTCCCCGGCGTCCACCGCCAAGTCGTCGCCAGCATCGGCCAACGCTTCGACCGGGGCGGGCAACGTCGTGGTGGTCGATGTCGTCGTGGTCGATGTCGTGGTCGTCGTCTCGGGCAGCGTGGTGGCCACGGCGGTCGGGACCACCGTCGAGTCGATCGTCGCTGCGGGCTCGGCGCCAGATCGCGAGGCGAGAAATGCGACCCCGCCGATCAGCAACACGATCGTCGATGCAACCGCCAGGCCGATGAGCGCATTGCGCTGACGACGCTCGGACACCTCAGCGTCGGTCAACGGGGGCTCCGGGTCACCCCAGCCCGCGCCGAGTGGCACTTCGCCGCCCATTGCTCCAGGCTCGCCGGGTCCGTTCACGTCAGACATCACATCTCTTCTCTGAGCTGGGACGATACCCAGCGGCGCGACGCGCGACAGGTCAGGCCTGGATCAACGCTGGTCAGCCCAGCTGTGTGCGGAGCAGACCGAGTGAGGTGATCACGGCGAACTGGCGCATCTGCTCGCGCAGACCCGGAAGACGAACGTGTCGCACTTCGTCGAAGCCTGGGCCCACCATTCCGACCCAGAGCGTGCCGGCAGGTTGGCCGTCCTGTTCACTCGGGCCAGCGACCCCGGTGAGGGACAGCGCGACGTCGACGCCGAGCTGCTCGCGCACCCCATGGGCCATCTCGCGAGCGGCCGATTCGGAGACGACCGGGCCGTCCGACACCCCGAGCATTCCCTGTTTGATCCTCGTCGCGTAGCTGACGACCGAACCGACATAGACGTCGCTCGCACCCGGGATACCGGTGAGACGAGCACCCACCAGGCCACCGGTGACCGACTCGGCGGTGCCAAGCGTGAGGCCTCGTCGGCGGCACAGCTCGAGAACGACCGACTCCATCGTGTCGTCGTCGACACCGAAGACGAGCTCCCCGAGCTCGGACCGGACTCGGACCTCCCACTCGTCGAGCACCTGTCGGCACGCATCAATCGTCGGCGCCTTCGCC
>CALIOL010000175.1 GCA_938044705.1 uncultured Ilumatobacter sp.
ATGCCAAAGGTCCGGGTGACCTCGGCTCGCTCCTTGCGTCAAACGGCACCTGGACCGTCGACTGAACAGCGGTCAGGCAATCCGTTCGCCGGTCGCCGTGTCGAACAATCGCGGTCGCTCAACGCGCAGTCGAATCGTCGAGCCGACGTCGCCCGGCACGGCCGCGCCGACTGCACTGACGAGTCGGCCGCCCCAACGGCACAGCAAACCACCAGCGGCGCCGGGCACGATCCGAATCAATTCAGCAAGCGCGTCGCCAGCGTCGTCACGTGTGAGTCCTTCCGTCCGCACTCCCAAGGTGACGGTCGACCCGACATACCTCGCGAGCGCGGGCGACCATGCCCGCACGCGTGCCGCCCCAGCCGAAGACAACCAATAGCCCGACCCGTCACGTGAGACGTCGACCGGCAGTTGCCACATCGGTCCCGTCGCCGACGCAATGTCCAGCGTCGCTGGTTCGTCGTGCACCTCACTCGGAGGTCCGACTTGCACCACGGACGCCGGGGAGCCGCCCAGCACGATCAACAGCGACGCCAGCGACATTGCGTCTGCAGGATCGTTGGTGGCCATCAGCGTGGTGACGCCGTAACCGGCTTGCAGCATCCTGATCTCTTGTCGCATACGTGAGCGGAGATGCTCGTCGAGCGGGGCGAACGGTTCGTCCAGGAGCAGGACTCCGGGCATCCGAACCATGGTGCGGGCGATCTGAACCAACTGCTGCTGTCCGCGTGACAACGTGTCGGGTTCTCGCTCCAGGAGATGCTCGATGTGCATGGCACGAGCTTCTGCACCGACTCGGTCTCGAATCGCCTCCGCCGTCTGTCGTCGGATCTCGAGCGGAAACTCGACGTTGCGGCGAACGTTTCGCGTCGGCAACAAAGCGGGAGTTTGGAACACGAGCCCGATGTTGCGCTCGCCGACCTCGACCGGACCGACATCGACACCGTCGAAGGCGACACGACCGCTCGATGGCTTTGCGAGGCCAGCGATCGCACGCAACAGCGTGGTCTTGCCAGTCCCCGACGGTCCGACTACCGCTGTGAACGCTCCGTCGGGAACCTCGACAGTCACCCCGCTCAACACTTGCCGACCTTCGATCGGCACCGTCAGATCATGAAGAGAGACCGCAACCATGGCGATCGCAGTCTCTCACGCCCCGAATACCCGCCCTTCCGCACCTCGCATCACGGCCGAGGCATCGGCGGGGCAGCTCGCCGGCGGTCGGGCGGCGGCAATATCAATCCGAGTGTCCCGAACGAACCCCGGCGCCGGACTGAGACCCGACGAACGCGATGACGCACGCTGGCCGACGAAATTTCCGAAAACGCCTGGTCGCGACCGCTTTCGGGCGACTCGAAAGAGATCGGAAAGTAGCTCCCCACAACCTGCAAGCACCCCGAATACGTCGGGGGTTTTGAAGGGAGCTACTCATGAATACGCAAGGAATCTCGTGGAAGGCAACCGGCGCCATTGCCTCGTTGGTGCTCGTTGGCGCCGCATGCGGTGAGAGCGAAGCGACCACAGCGTCGACAGAAGCGGGCGGTGCAACGGCGCCGGCTGAGACCGAGCCGGTGGCCAAACCCGCCGAGGCAGTAGAGGCCGAACCCGAGGTGGTGGAGGCCGAACCCGAGATGGCCACGACCGACGACGAGATCACCGACGACGCCGACGAAGTGGTGGCCGCGGAATCCAGCTCGTGCTCGGCACCCGACGCCGCGGGCCCCGCGCTCGACATCGGTGTCGTTGCCCAATTCGACCTCGCGTCGGGTCGGAACGCCGAGGGCATCGCCTTCGACTCCGCGGGCAACTCGTACGTAAGCTTCGCCCAGAGCGGCGAGATCGTGCGGCTCGGCGCAGAAGAAGCCGACACGGAAGTCATCGGTGAGATTCCCGGTTGGGATGACCCCTTCCCCGGTCTCGGCGACATCGCCTTCGATGAAGCTGGCAACTTGTACGCAGCCGTCAGCGGCGGTGCGTTCTCAGGAGTCTGGGTCTTCGAGTGTGCACAGGGCGAACCGACGCGTATCGATGGCACCGACTCGATCGGCCTGCCCAACGCGCTCGTGTTCGACGAGCGTGGAAACCTGTTCGTCACCGACTCCAACTCCGGTACCGGCGCCGACGAAGCACCACTCGGAGCCGTCTGGCAGATCTCGCCCGACGGCGACGTGGAACTGTGGGCCGAAGACGTCGTGCTGGGAGGAACCGGTGCGATCGGCATCGGACCGATCGGCGCAAACGGCGTGGCCATCAACGACGAGCAGCTCTACGTCGCCGTGACCGAGAAGGCCAGCCTCGTGGAGATCCCGATCCTCGACGACGGTTCGGCAGGAGCGGTCTCGGTCTTTGCGACCAACGATGCGTTGTTGATGTACGTGGAGGGGGTTGCAGTGACGCCGAGTGGCACCGTGTTCGCCGCCGAAGCGTTCACCAATACCGTCGTAGCTGTCGGGCCGGATGGCTCCATCACCCCGGTCGCCGCCGGCGTCGATGGCTACGTCGACCAACCCGCAAACATCGCTGTCGGGATCGGACCGGGTGCCGAGTCGGTGCTCTACCTGACGAACAATGCCCGGTTCTCCAACGTCGACGGCGGGATCGGTTCATCGCTCGTGGTCATCAGCACCGAGTCGAACTGACCGCGGCACGGCGAAGTGTGAGAACGTGATGACCGGGATGGCGGGGATGGCGGGGATGGCGGACATGGAATTCGGCGGGCTTGGCCCGTTGGTCGCGCGACGCGACGGCCGGGACCTCGACCTCGGGCCGCCCAAACAACGAGCGCTCCTCGCGTTGTTGCTGATCGAGGCCAACCGGTTCGTGTCGGCGGATCGCATCCTCGAGGAGATCTGGGTCGATGACAGTGGGACGAAGAGCTCGCTCCACATCCAGGTCTCACGGCTCCGCTCCGCCCTCGAGCCCGGCCGAAAGCGGGGCGATCCGTCCATTCTCGAGACACGCGACGGCAGCTATCGCCTCGTCGTGGAGCACGACAGCTACGACGTCTTCGTGGCCGAGCGAGCGGTGGCCGACGCCCGCGCGCTCGTCACAAGCGACCCGCTGGTTGCGTCACGCATGCTCGCCGAAGCCGCCGCGCTCTGGAGAGGGCCGGCGTTCGACGACTTCACCTTCGACGACTTCGCGCAGATCGAACGGGCCCGACTCGACGAACTGCGGATCGCGGCGATCGAGGACCGCTTCGATGCGGACCTCGTGTGCGGAAAGTCGGGGGAACTCGTGAGCGAGCTGGAGCCCCTCCGAGAGCAGCATCCGCTCCGGGAGCGACTGGTCGCGCAGCACGCGTTGGCGCTGTACCGGTCCGGACGCCCTGCCGATGCGCTTCGGGCAATCGAACGCTTCCGCCGACACGTCGGCGAAGAGCTCGGCATCGACCCGTCGCCGCTCATCGTGCGGCTCGAGGAGCAGATCCTGCTTCACGACAGCAGCATTCAACCCGACGTCGACTCGGCGGTGAGCGCCACGGAGCGCACGACGCTGCCGAACCCGTTCAAGGGACTTCGGCCGTTCGGGAGGGACGACGAATCGTCGTTCTTCGGCCGCGACGCACTCGTGGCCGACCTGCTTCGGACCCTGCGATCAGGGCAACGACTGGTTGCCCTGGTCGGAGCGAGCGGGTCGGGGAAGTCGAGCGTGGTTCGGGCCGGCTTGATCCCTGCGTTGGCCAAGGGGGCGCTCGAAGGCTCCGACGACTGGTTCGTGGCGAGCCTGGTACCCGGCTCCATTCCATTCGCCGAGCTCGAAGCTGCGCTTCTGCGGGTGTCCATCAACGGCCCAGACAGTCTCAGCGACCAGCTCGATGGGACCGATGGCGGACTACTGCGTGCTGCGATGCGCGTGCTTCCAGCCGAAGCGGACCGTCTCCTTCTCGTCATCGATCAATTCGAAGAACTCTTCACGATGGTCGACGACGCAGAGCTGCGACGCAGCTTCCTCGCCAACCTCGTCGCGGCGATCGATGACCCCCACCACCGGGTCACGGTGGTCCTGACGCTACGCGCGGACTTCTACGCCTACCCCTTGGAACACCCGGAGTTCGGCGCTCGGCTCGGCAATGGGGTCGTCAATGCGACCTCGCTGACCTCGGAGGAACTCGAGGCGGCAGCGGTGAAACCCGCGGCGAACGCTGGCGTTTCCTTCGAGCCCGCACTGCTGGGTCAGTTGATTGCCGATGTGGGGAACCAGCCGAGCGCACTCCCCCTGTTCCAGTACGCCCTGACCGAACTCTTCGACCGGCGGGCCGACGACCGCCTCACCGCGGCGAACTACCGGGCGATGGGTGGAGTCGAAGGGGCGCTCAGCAGACGAGCGACCGATGTGTACGAGAGCTTCGATGCCGATCATCAGGAGGTGATGCGTCAGCTCTTCCTTCGTCTCGTCACCGTCGGCGAGCATGACGAGGCCAGCCGCCGACGCGTCCCGGGTAGCGAGATCACATCACTCGACGTCGACGCCGTGGCGCTCCATGACGTCATCGACGAACTCGGCACCCATCGCCTCGTGTCGTTCGACTCCGACCGGCTCACCGGCTCACCGACCATCGAGGTGGCCCATGAGGCTCTCCTCGAAGAGTGGCCGACTCTGAACGAGTGGATCGAGGAGAGCCGGCAGGACCTCCTCCGCCACGCATCGCTTCGTGTCGCCCTCAGCGAATGGCAGCTCTCGGATCGCCACGACGACCACCTGCTCGACCCGAAGAGGCTGAAACCGTTCGACGCGTGGCGCCACACCACCGCCATCGCGCTCAACTCCGGCGAAGTCGAGTTCCTCGCCGCCAGCCGCGGGCAGGCGGAAGCTGTGGAGCGCGCCCAAGAGCTCCAACGCACCCAAGATCGACGCTCGAGACGGCGCCTCCAGTCGATTGCGGTCGTCCTCGCCGCCAGCCTCGGCGTCGCTGCGCTGTTCCTCTTCGGTGTCGTCGGCGAGTCGAACGACCAGAGCGTCGCGTTCTTTGGAAACACGGTCGACGACGGAGGCATCGACATCAGCATCGCAAACGGACTCCGTCGCGGCGAACGAGAGCTCGACATGGCCCTCACCGAAGTACCGTGGGCCACGGATCCCGTCGCCGAGTTCACCGAGTTCGTGGCCACCGAGCCCGAGGTCGTGGTCACCACCGCACTGGTCGGCGCGCTCGCCACCAACGTCCTCATCGACAACCCGGACGTCTCGTTCGGCGTCGTCGACTGGGCCGTCGACGCACCGAACGTCGCCTACGTCACCCACGCATTCGAAGACCAGGGTTACCTGGCAGGGGCAGCAGCGGCCCTGAGAAGCGACAGTGGACGCATCGGATTCGTGTTCGGCGCCGACATCCCCTTCCTCGCCGACTTCCGCGCCGGGCTCCGGGCTGGCGCGAGATCGATCGACCCCGACATCGACATGCTCATCACCTTCATCGACGACTCTGGCAGCACGGACGGCTTCTTCCAGCCAGACGTCGGCCAAGCCCGAGCGACCGACCTGTACGAGCAGGGCGCAGATGTCATCGTGTCGGCGGCCGGGTCGTCCGACTTCGGCACGTTCACCGCAGCAGCGGAGTACCGAGCCGAGACCAACACGCAGGTGTGGGCGATCGGGCTGGATAACGACCAGTGGTTTGCGGTTCCGGCCAACCAACAGAGTGTGATTCTCACATCGATCATCAAGCGAACCGACATCGCCGCCTTCCGACTGGTGGAGTACATCCTCGATGGCGGGCCGCCCGGCGAGGCCTTTCGGCTCGGGCTTGCCGATGACGCATTCGACATCTCGACCCAGGGCGACGGTTTGACCGAAGAGATGCGGAGCACGCTGGAACAGATCCGTTCGGATATCGCCAACGGCGTCATCGAGGTGCCGACCGCCCCGTCGTGACGCCGCAACCACCTCGCGCTCGGGCGTTCACGCCCCGAATACCCACCCTTCTTCAGCAATGACCGCCGACCGTGCGGCGCCCGGAACATCGGGAGTGAATGCGGCGCCCTGATCGATCGCTGCGAGATGGCGTACAGCGGCAACGACCTGGCGTTCGTCGCGAACTCGGCGCTCCGGTTGGCCTGATGGCACCTCGTCCAGCCCGATCAACGTCGGCCAGATCTCGACGACGACAACGTCTGCGGATGGCACATCGAGCCCCGACGTGAACGGCCACACGTCAACCGACCGCCCGCCTCGGCGCAGTCGTTCGGCGAGCCGAGACAACGCAGCGATTCCCAGCAGACTCTGGCTTCCGACCGCCCCGGCGCCAAGCAGCTGCCAGGAAGAAAACGGCCGCCGGCCCTGACGACGAAGCTGCGCCTCGATCGTGCGCCACTCGCCTAACGGCTCGCTCGGGACCTTCGTCGTGGTGAGGAAATCCGTCGCACGACTCGGATGGCACCCCCAGAACGGACCAGGACCTGGCGACATTCGCTCGTTCAGCGACGATGCGACCTCGAAACGGTTGTTGGCGTTGCGATCATCGTCGTCGATGCTCGCCGATAGCAACTCCCACATCGCAGCCCACGGCACGCCGGTCAACTGCAGCGCCTGGGCTGTTCCCTCCGGGTAGCCGAGCGAGAAGTCGACCCCGACGAGCACGCGTCCGCTGCCCGAGGACACGTCCGCCAGCAGGTCGACTGCCGAAGCGCGCGTCGAGATGTTCCGACTGCGTATCGCTGAGCTCTTGACCTCGAGGTCAGCGATCCAGATCGAGTCCTTTCCGGTCTTCGGCGTGGAGTTGGCGCTCCAATCCACCGTGATGATTCGATCGAACATGGGGAGTCATCAGCGCCCGTCAGCTCAGTGTCGCGATGAACTCGATGAATGCGTCTCCGTATTTGTCGAGCTTCGCCGGGCCCACACCCGAGATTCGTGAGAGCTCCTGCTTGGTGGTCGGTGCCGTGCGAGCGATCGCAGCAAGCGTCTTGTTGTCGAACACGACGTAGGCAGGCTTACCCGCAGCCAACTCGGTACGCAGCGTCTTGAGGCGCTCGAAGCGAGCTGCGGAATCAGCATCGAGTTCCGATGTCGGGTCCGCCTTCTTGGCCTTCTTCGTCGGAACAGCAACCGGGTCGGGTCGATGCGATGAGACGACCCGACGGGCCGACGGTTCCGTGGTGAGTTCGGCCGCAAACGGACTCGGATCCGGGCCGGTCACGATCGTGGCGTGGCGACTCGCGCGAGTGATCGCCACATGGAACAACCGCCGTTCCTCCTCGACATCTTCTGCCAAGCGGTGCGGGTATTGCTCGGCATCAGCATGGTGCACGACCACATGTGGCCACTCCTGGCCCTTCACCCGGTGCACCGTGGACAGTGTGACCCCATTGGAGGATCGACTCGCAGACAGCGCCTCACGAAGCCATGACTCGAACGTAGCGACGTCGTCGTGGAGCGCCGCAAGATGCTTGATCGCTGTCAGGTCGTCGCCCTGCGCTGACCTGTTCATGCCACGTCGCGTCGCGTCCAGGCCTGCGACCGAACCGGCGAGGCCCAACTCATCGATCAGCGCGAGCACGACGTCAGATGTGGCCGCACCGCCGCGCACCAGCTTCTGCATCGTCTGGATGTCAGCTGCGTACTCCATGAGCCGATCCACATCTCGCTCGTTGTTCAAGCGACCAGCCAGCTTGAACATGTCCACGACGGTGCCCTGTTCCGAGATCCAACTCGTGATGCGAGGGTGGAACGAGCGAGACGGACGCCGCAACGATTCAGTGATGTCGGCGGGCGAGAAGCGACCGCGATCATCGGTCGCTGCGATGCGAAGCCACGCAAGGACGCTCCGGACCGACGTGCGTTCGCAGAATTCCAGCCCGACGCCACCGGTCACCGGGATGCCTTCGCGGACGAGCGCGACCTGCACCGGCGCCAGCACTGCATTCACCCGAGCCAGCACGGCAACCTCGCTCGGGGGCGCACCCGAAGCGAGGGCACTGCGCACCGCGTCCGCTGCGTCTCCAACGGGGTCCGCGCCGTCCGCAATGGACCACCCACCGGGCTCGGTCGAGTGCGCTCGTATGACCTTGTCAACGCGTCGCGAGTTGTGGCGCAGCAGGCGATCTGCGACGTCGACGATGCCTCCGGGGCATCGATAGTTCACCTCGAGCGGGTGCGCCCCGGCCCCGGGAAAGAGATCGGCGAAACTGATCAACCACCCTGGGTCGGCGCCGTTGTAGCCGTAGATGGTCTGGTCGTCGTCACCCACCCCGAATACCGAGCCGCCGGGCGCCGACAGCAACCGGATCATCAGCAGGTGCGCCGGGGTGAGGTCCTGGAACTCGTCGACCAGCATCACACGACACGCTCGCTGCGCCGCTCGCCGTGCGACCGGGTCTGACAGCAGAACGATGAGCGCGCGGTACACCTGGTCGTCGAAGTCGACCGCTCCGCGCCGCTCGAGTGCCTTGCGGTACGCCGGCCAGAACGAGGCGAACCCCTCGACGTCACCGTCGTAGCGCGCCTCGGCATCGTCGGGAGAGACCAGACCGAGTCGCACCAGGCTCAACGCTTCGATCCACGGCGCAACCGGGTCACTGTTGCGACGCTTCGGGAACGACACGAGGTCACCGATCATTCGCCGCACGTCGACTTCGTTGATCGTGCGCCACTGCTTCGGTTGCGGCGCGAAGGGCGCCGAGCCGTTGACGATCGCAAGCGCGATCGCGTTGAGCGTGCGCACATGCAACCCAGGGAGATCCGGAGTGCGCTCCAGCATCTCTTCTTGTGCCCGCTTGTTGAACGCCACCAGGCTGACCGCTGACGGAGGCAGATTCCAGTTGCCGAGAAGGTGGCGCGCTCGTTCGGTCAGCACCCGCGTCTTGCCTGACCCCGCCGGCGCGATGATCCGCGCTGCGCCACCCGCGTGTGTGACGGCTGCCAGTTGGTCAGCGGCAAGATCGGCGTCGCACTCATTCGTGCGTGGCACTGCTGGTGCGCCATGTTCGACCGTGGTCACATGCACCACCGGCACGCCCTCGATCGGCGGGAGAAAGCCGACGGGGCCGCCGTCGAGCCACACCGCGGTTCCGTCAGCAAGGAGCACATCGCCCGGTGCACCATCATTCGTTGGCGACAGCCCGAGTGCCATCGCGACGTCGAGTGGATCCCACGCTGCGCCGGCGCGGAGGTCGACGGAGTTCGACCAGAGCAAGTGGTGGAGTTCGTCGCCGACGAACTCGAAGTCGGCTCCGACCGAGAACGGTTCTGCCTTGGTCATGAGCATGGGGACACGCCCGGCGTTGACCTTGTCGGAGATCTCGGGATCAACGTCGATGACAAGCCGTTCGCGAGTCGCGGCTGCCTGACGGAGACGGACGATCAGCCCTGCCGGCGCCGCCCGCTCGTCGGACGAGAAGGTCACCCGTGGAGCGTTCTTCCATGCGCCAGGGACATCTCCCCCGGCAACGACCACAGCATGACGGCCGAGCTCGTCCGGCCCCGGGTCCGCGACAGCAACGCCTCGAGCGACCGAATCAGCAGCAGTCGAAGCCGGAGCGCGACGCGGACTCGCCCCACCTGAGCGCCCGACGAAGGCAGCCCCGGGGGCAACATCCGAGGGCGACGAAGGCTCGGCGTGGTCGACCCCGACGCTTGATTCGCGTGCGGCCGGCGCTTGGGCATCCGTCGGAGGTGGAACTTCGCTGGCGACAGCGACCTCTTGCTCACCGTTGGCGGTCCAGCACTCACGAACCTCGGCGGGCCGTGCATGTTCACCTCCGCAGTACGCACACGAGATCGCCATCGACCGCACTGTAGCGAAGGGCACCACCGACCGCACACATGTTCGATTCGAAGAATTCCGCTCCCCGTTGGCGTGTACAATGTCACCATTGACGCCATGTCGAACGTACCGTCACCCGGCTTCATCGGGCGTTCGCTCGAGTTGCAACGTGCGCTCGAACTCATCGATGTCGAACGCCTGGTCACCATCGCTGGCCCCGGCGGAATCGGCAAGACGCGGCTCGCTCGCGAGGTCGTGGCGAACCTCGACAACATCTCGGTGCACTGGTCATCACTCGGCGGAATCCGTCGATCGACACGCATCGACGAAGCGGTGGCGCTCGACCTCGGACTGAGCACCCTCGACGACCATCCGTCGATGCGGTCCGGCGAGCGAATCCTCGTGCTCGACAACTGCGAACACGTGCACGGCGATGCCCAGCGAGTCGTGCGGCTGCTTCTGGACGCCGACCCCTCGCTACGAATCGTGACGACGTCGCGTCTCCCCCTCGACCTGTTCGAGGAACAGGTGATCCAACTCGGCCCCCTCGATTGTGCCGACCAGCTGTTTCGTGCACGAGCACACTCGATTCCACAGACCAGTGGCGACGACCGAGTGGCCGAACTCTGCAACCGTCTCGACGGATCCCCGTTGGCGATCGAGCTCGCGGCGGCTCGCACCCGCTCGATGTCGCCCGGCGACATCCTTCGCCACCTCGAAGACGGCCTCGACGTCATCAGCTCCGGTGGACCGGACCGACCCGAACGCCACCGGAGACTCGCCGACACGGTCACGTGGTCGAACGATCTTCTCTCCGATCGGTTGCAGCAGATCTTCCATCGTCTCGGCGCGTTCACCACGGACTTCAACGGCGAAGACGCTCACGTCGTCGTCGGCGACCTGACGGGGAGCTCGTTGGCGACGGCAGAGGCGATCGACGAACTCGTCGCACATTCGCTCATCGTGCACGCGCAACTCGACCGCAGTCGCTTCTCGATGCTCGAGACGATCCGGGCGTACTGTCGGGCACGGCTCGCTGAACGGGCCGAGCTCGCCGCAGTCGAGGAGTCGATACGGGAGTGTGTCGCGGCGACGGCAGACGAGTTGTTCGCTCGCGGAAAAGACCGATGGCCGCTCGACATGATCCTCGACACCGTCGTCGCGTTCCCCGCGATACGCGACTGCCTGGAGCAGACGATCGAACAAGACGATGCCCCCGAGCGTTCCGCCCGACTGCTTCGCGTGCTGTTCACGCTCGCCCACGAAGCCCAGGCCGGCGACATCGCCCGCCTCGGCACGAGGTTTGCAAACCGTTGGGGGTCAACCGAGGAACGCCGCCCAGAAGCCACACGACGACTGGTGAGCGAAGCGCTCGGCACGGCGGCAACAGCCAGCTTCACCCTGCAGCGGTACCAAGAGGCCGAACGGCTTGCCTCACTGGCCTTGAGCTCGTCCCGAACCGATCGCGACCTCGGCCATCTGATGGGACGGTGGGTACTCGGACGACTCGCCCGCGACGAGCAACGCCCAGACGAAGCCCTCGACCACTTCACCCATGCCAGCTCCGCAGCCCGAGCAGCCGGGAGCCGCGCCGCCGAGTTACAGAGCGAAGTCCTCCGCGCCCAGGCGATCGCGATGAGCGGCGACCGACCCACTGCGCTCTCACTGCTCACCACGATCAGGAGCGATGCCCTCAGCGACGACCTCCTCATCAACGCCATCCATGCCGCGACCACGGAGGGATACCTCTCGGTTCCGGTCGACCTCGAAGCAGCCCGGCTCTCCGCGACCGCAGCCATCGCACTCGCTGGCCAGTTCGGCGTACCGCACATCGTCGGCGAGAACTTGCGCACGCTCGGAGTGATCGCACTGCGCGAAGGCGACCTTCAGAAGGCTGCGGACCACCTCCGACACGCCCTCGCCTTCTACCTGGATGGGACGATCGACGACGAGATGTGGACCACGGTGCGCTGGATCGCCGAGTACGGCGAACGCATCGGCGAGCACGACACCGCAGCGCTCCTGCGAGCGACCGCCGACGTGCACGGACGCGGTATTCCGCTCGTGTGCCCGCCTCCTTCGTGTCCTCAGCCAAGCGCTGCGGTCGACCTGGCGACCGCGCTCGAAGCTGCTCGCCAGCTGGTGAGGAACACCGAAGTGGCGTCAACAGAGAGCGACGACCGGCAACGCGTTGCGACCTGGATGCGAAACGGGCCGCATTGGGTCGTCGGAATCGACGGCAACACCACCACCCTTCGCGACTCGAAAGGAGTGCGCGACATCGCAGAGTTGCTTGCGCGCCCCGCAACAGGAATCTCCGTTGCGGACCTTGCCGAGATCGTGATCGAACACGATCTCGGCCCGGCATTCGACGAGCAAGCCCGCCGCGCCATCGAGGATCGAATCCGCGAGCGCCAAGAGATGGTCGAAGAAGCCGAACTCAACAACGACCTCGGACGCCTCGGGCGAGCGCAAGAAGAACTCGACGCACTGATCGACGAGTTCTCGCGCGCCCACGGCCTTGCCGGACGCTCTCGTCCACAACACGACGCGATCGAGCGAGCCCGCTCGGCAGTGACGGCGCGCATCCGGTCGACGATCAAGCGGCTGTACGACGTCGACCGACCCTTGGCCACGCATCTCGACCACAGCATCTCAACGGGACGAATCTGCGAATATCGCCCAGAGCACACCGTGGAGTGGCAACTCTGACCCCAAGTCGATCGATTGGAGGCCCGTGCCACCTCGATGTCAGCGGAAGAACGAAGTCACCCGATCGCCCACCTCGGGAATGCCGTACGTGACGCACAGGCCCACTGCGTTGACGACGAACATCGATGCGACCAACACGGACACGATCACGACGTTGCGACTGCGTGGAGCGCTGCCTGCGCCGAGCGGCGCTGGCATGTACCAAGCCGGCAGCAGCGCGGCTCCGCGGTCGAGGCCACCAAAGGGCTCAGCATCGTCGTCGATCACCACATCGTCGGGATCCGACGCGAGCGCAAGCGCCGTCAGCTCCTCGTCGGTGAACTCTGTGTCCATGACGCCGATGCTACGCGAGAACGGGGTTGGCGTGGGATCGCATCACGTGGGAACGAAACACGGCCGACCGCATCGACATCACAGGTTCAGGGCGGATGAACCCCAAGCGAGTCGACGAATCGAGCACGCATGCCGTGTGTCAGCCGCGATCGGCCGTGAGCGACAAGATAGAGGCAGAGCACTGTGGGTTGGAAGAGGGACAAGCCTGTGAATTGCCCTGTGAATTGCTCTCGCCAGCCTGTGGAGTGATGTGGATTCCTGTGGATTTCTGTGGATTTCTGTGGAGTCAGCGAACCGGCACACGCTGACACCGCGTCAGCTCACGCCGAACCTGGCAACATCGACGTATGCAACGACTCTTGCCGACGCCCGCGCTCGACGTGTCACTCGACGAGGCCTATGCAGGCCCGCTCGGATCCCACGACGATCGCCCGTGGGTGGGGTTGTCCATGGTGGCCTCGATCGACGGCTCGACGGTGGTGGACGGAGCCTCGGCTGGGCTGTCCAGCGACAACGACTCCGGAATACTGCTGCGTCTCCGCCAAGTCGCGGACGTGATCCTCGTCGGAGCAGGCACCGCCCGCGATGAGGGCTACGGCCCGCCATCCAAGCCAGGGCAGCGCATCGGCCTGGTCACGCGTAGCGGATCGATCGACACCTCGAGCGAGCTCTTCTCCTCGGGCTCAGGCTTCGTGGTCACCACGACGACAGCCGCCTTCGACGAGCGCGGTGTGGACGTCATTCGGGCTGGCGCTGACGACGTCGACCTCGCAGCCGCAATCAGGCAGATTCCCGAGCTCGCCCCCGGCACGAGCTTCATTCAGGCCGAAGGCGGTCCGTCGCTCAACGGCGCCCTGGCGAACGCAGACCTCTTCGACGAGCTCAATCTGTCGACGTCGCCCGCCATCGTCGGCGGCGACGGACCGAGGCTGGTCAACAGAGCCCAGAATGTGTCAGCGAGGTACGAACTCGCGCAACTCGTGATCGACGACCAGTCGTTCGTGTTCAGCCGTTGGCGCCGACGCCCGGCTGCGGAGCCTTCTCCATGAGCTCCAACTCTCGGTGAAAGTCAGCTGCCGCGTCGAAATGCTTGTAGACGCTCGCGAATCGCAGATAGCTCACGTCGTCCACCGAGCGCAGCTCATCGAGCACGGCGAGGCCGACGACGGCGGAGGTGACCTCCCCACCTTTGAGCCGTAGCGAATCTTCGATGCGAGCCACCATCTGATCGAGGTCGGGTCCGGACACGCCGCGCCCCTTGGTCGCCGCGGCGATACCCGCTGCGACCTTCGAGCGGTCGAATGGCTCGACGTCGCCGGTCGACTTGCGCACGCTCAAGGCCGCGTGGTCGACTCGCTCAAACGTGGTGAAGCGGTTCGCGCAGGTCAGACATTGACGACGGCGACGGATCGCCGAGCCCTCCTCGGCCAGCCGCGAGTCGACGACCTTGGTGTCGTCGGCGCGACATGACGGACAGTTCACGCCTCTCAGCGTACCCGCCAACCACTCGTTGATCAGGGAAGAACGACCGCTTGCCCGATGGAGATCATCGTGTCCCCGTTGAGGCTGACGAGCGCATCCACGAAGGCCTCGCGGCCCACGTCGCCTCGGTACTCGTCGGCGATCGACCACATCGTGTCACCGCTGCGCGCCACGTGGACTTGCGCTGCGAGCGAGCCACTCGAAGACTCGACCGATGACCCGACCTCCGCCGCCGACACGGGCTGACCAGCAAGGCCCTGAGCCATTTCACCTGCGAGCCAGGCTCCCGTCATGGCCATCGACACCGCCACGAGCAGCACACCGAGACGGCGTGCGGCATAGTTCGGCCGACGACGAGCGCTGCGGTCGGGACGGTCACCACACCGGGCGACGCGGCGGTATCGGCTGGCAGGCCCGCCCGCAAGCGTCGCACCGGTGCGATGATCGAGTGTTGCGGTCAACAGTGATGCGTTCGTGATGGTGGTCATGCGTCTCCCCAACAGAGCTTCGTTCGTTCGCCCGTTCGTTCGGTCGAACGAACCGGGTGAAACAACTGTTCGATAGTCAACACGGAACCGAACACGTCGTCAACCCTCCGAGGAAAGTTTTTCGAACACCTGTTTCCAGTACAGATGTTTGACTCTGTGGCATTGGGGCAATATTGTGTTCGCATGGCTCCTCGGATCAGCAAGCGGCAGCGGTCGATTCTCGACTTCATCGAACAACAGATGCGCGACCGCGGATTTCCACCGTCGGTACGCGAGATCGGCGACGCCGTCGGACTCACCTCGCCCTCCACCGTCCACAGCCATCTGAACACCCTGCAGCGCCTCGGCTACCTGCGCCGAGACCCTGACAAGCCACGCGCCATCGAGGTCCGCTTCGATCCGAACAGCGGAGCGGTCATGGACCGTCGCCCAGCGCGCTACGTGCCACTCGTCGGCGATGTTGCAGCCGGAACCGACGTGCTCGCCGAAGAGAATGTCGAAGAACTCCTGCCCGTGCCCGTCGACTTCGCAGGCGACGGCGAGCTCTTCATGCTGCGGGTCCGCGGCGAATCGATGATCGATCTCGGCATCATGCACGGCGACTACGTCGTTGCGACACAGGTCGACCACCCGAACAACGGTGACATCATCGTTGCGGGCATCCCCGGGGGCGAAGCCACCGTGAAGACCTACGAACGGTCAGGCGCCAACGTGACGCTCGTGCCAGCCAACGCAGCAATGGAACCCATGACCTTCCACGCCGACGAAGTCGAGCTGTACGGCAAAGTCGTCACCGTCATGCGTCGTTACTGACGCACATCGAGTGTCTCCGCTATTCGGGCGGAGGCGGAGGCGGGCGTTCCTGAGTAGAACGTTCCTCACGGAGCTGAGCGAGGAACGCAGCGTCCGGTGGTGCGGTTTCTGAAGGGATCCCACCGGGCGAAGGCGGCGCCTGTGGCGCGGGGGCTTGTGGAGCCGGAGCCTGCTCGGCGGCCGTTTGCGGTGCCCACTCGATCGGCTGTGCGCTGCCCGCCGGATCGATCGGAGCTTGGGGGAACGATGGCTGCCCTGGAAGGTTCGGCTGTCCTGGAATGTTCGGCTGCGGGGCGGCTGGCTGCTGATACTGGGGAGGCTGAGGAGGCGGCTGCTGAGGTGTCGGCTGCTGACCATACTGCGGTGCCCCGTACTGCGGTGTCGCTGGCTGCGCGGGTGTCGGCTGGCCGTACTGTGCTGGCTGGGCCTGCGCCGGCTGGCCGTATTGGGCTGGCTGCTGTGGAGTCGGCGGTTGTTGCCCATACTGCGGTGGGCCACCTGGCTGGCCGTAGACGGGCGGACCTTGGGGTGCAACGCCACCCGGAACGAACGTGCCCGGTTGAGGTGGCGCTCCGGGCGCCCACGCCGTAGGCGGGGCTGCCGTAGCGGGCTTTCGCGTCCCCAAGAAAACGAATCCGAGTCCGACGAGGAGCCCGATGATTCCCGCCGCGAGCGCACCAGCCCTCAACGCTGCGACGCCGTCGCTCGGGTCTCGGCCGACGGCGATCACGAAAACGTCGTCGGCATCGGACTCCGCTCGCAGCACATGGTCGTTGGTCTCTTCGATCTCGATGCTGAACTGCGCGGTACCGACGAATCCCGCCGCGTCGTAGCTGATGTCACCGAAGCTGCGATCGAGATCCACCAGGTTCTCGTCGGGATCGACGATCGTGATATCGACGTCAGGCACCGGTTCTTCGGCGCTGTCATATGCGCCTTCCACGTTGCAGTCCCCCCGAATGCCGTCGAGGTCGCCGGTGGTCTCCACGAACAAGAGGTACTCGCCCGTTTCGACGAAGTCGAGCGTGGTGTCACATCCAATGGGAGCGCGAGCGAAATTCTCGATCGCCGACGTCTGCCGCTGAGACGCTCCGGTCCACATCAGCACAGCGGCGACGAGGCCGCCGACGATGAAGATCGCTCCGAGAGCAATCCAGATACCGCGTCGTGATGATGATCCGCTCATTGTCATCCGTTCCTGGTGGTGCGCCGCAGGCGTTCTGCGACGAGTTCGATCTGATCGTCCGGTTGTACCACGGCGACGCGAACGTTACGCGCACCGTCGGCCCCGTAGAACTCACCTGGACTCACGACAGCGCCCGCGCTGTGCGCAAGCTTCGTTGCATACTCCCACCCATCTGCGGCTGGAATCCAGAGGTAGAAGCCTCCTTGCGGCAGCTCGACCGTGTCACCGGACCACTCCCCCAGCACCTCGGCCATCAACGTCATCCGTCGGTGGTAGCGATCTCGTTGAATCTGAACGTGTTCGTCGTCGTCGAGCGCCACGGCCGCGGCAGCCTGGACCGGACCAGGCACCATCAGTCCGGCGTGTTGCCGGACGGACCGCAGGTACTCGACGATGTCGGGATCACCGGCGTAGAAGCCGGCGCGGGCCCCGGCGAAGTTCGAGCGCTTGGACAGCGAGTGGACGGCCACGACGCCGTCCAGACCGTGCTCGAGGATCGTGCGGCCTGTCGATGACCACGTGAACTCGATGTAGCACTCGTCCGAAAAGACCGGCACCCCATGTGCGCGCCCCCACCCCGCAGCAGCTTGGAGGTCGTCGAGCTGACCGGTGGGGTTGCCCGGGCTGTTGCTCCACAGCAGCAGCGCACGTTCGGCGTCCTCAGCGTCGACGGCATCGAGATCCATCGAGCCATCGGAGCGAAATGGGACCGCTACCGCTCGACAGCCCGCCAACGTCGCACCCATCTCGTAGCTCGGGTACGAGATCGCTGGAAACAGCACCGTGTCGCGTTCGGGGGTGCGCAATGACATGAGCTGCGGGAGCAGCGCCACGAATTCCTTCGAGCCGACGGTCGCCGCGATGTGGTCGGCGTCGACGCGCACGTCGAAACGTCGCTGGAACCAGCGCGAGGCCGCCTCGCGGTACTCCTGGGTTCCTGCGCTCGGCGGATAGGAGCGTTCGGTTCCACTGGTTGCGAGCGCTGCGACGACGGCATCCGGAGGTGGATCGAACGGTGCGCCGATCGAGAGGTCGACCACCGAGTCGTGGCGCTGGAGAATCTGCTGCTTGAGATCGTTGAGCCGTGCGTACGGATAGGGCGGCGGAACGAATCCACTCATGAGATACCTGCGTCTGAAGTGATGAAGTCGGCGAGGCGACCGGCAGACGCATCCGAGAGCCGAGCGCGGATCACCCACGCAGCATCGTCGTCGGTGGTCGAAACCACCTCACCTTCTCGATGCACCGACGCCATGACGTCACCGCGGTCGTACGGGATGACCATGTCGTACACGACGGCGAGCGCACGCAGCCGGTCGCCGATCGCCCGGAGGAATTCGTCCAGTCCGTCGCCCGTAGCAGCGCTCACCACGACAGCATCGGAATACTCCACCTGGAGTTCTTTCGCCGCGACGGGAGCGAGGTCGGCCTTGTTGATCACGAGCAACTCGGGCACCTCGGCTGCCTCGATCTCGCGCAGGACCTCGTGTACGGCATCGATCTGCCCCTGAGGATCGGGTGAACTCGCGTCGACGACATGGACGAGGTAGTCGGCGAGCGCTGCGACTTCGAGTGTCCCCTTGAACGATTCGACGAGGCCGTGCGGCAAGCGACTGATGAACCCGACCGTGTCGGTGAGCAACACCGGCTCGCCACCAGGCAACGCCAGCCGCCGAGTCGTCGGATCAAGGGTGGCGAAGAGACGATCCTCGCTGAGCACGCCCGAATCCGTCAGCCGATTGAGCAGGGTCGACTTTCCCGCATTCGTGTAGCCGACGATCGCGACAGAGGCGAGTCCGCTGCGCTGCCGGCCCTGACGTTGCAGTGCACGCGTCTCCGACAGCGAGGCAAGCTCGCGCTCGAGCTTGGTGATGCGCCGCATGATCTTGCGTCGATCGGTCTCCAGCTTCGTTTCACCAGAACCGAACCGCCCGCCGACGCCACCTCGCTGCTGAGACATCTTCGCGTTCGCGCCCCGCCGAAGGCGAGGGAGCCGATAGCGGAGCAAGGCCAACTCGACCTGCGCCTTGCCCTCCATCGTGTGAGCGTTCTGTCCGAAGATGTCGAGAATCACCGCCGTGCGGTCGAGCGCCGTTCGTCCGAGCAGCTTTTCCAATTTGAACTGTTGCGCCGGAGCGAGCTCGTTGTCGAACACCACCGTGTCTGCATCGAGCGCCAAGCAGAGTTCTTTCAGCTCTTCGACCTTGCCCTTGCCGATGTACCAGGTGTGATCCGGCGCATCGCGGCGCTGCACGAGTCGCGCCACCTCGTCGGCGCCAGCGGTGTCCACCAGCAACGCCAGCTCGTCGAGGCTCGCCTCGACCGCCTCGTCGGTGTCTCCCGGGAGCGCAACGGCGACCAACACGATCTTCTCTCGGATCGTGCGGTCGATGAGGGTGCCTGCGAGCGCCTCGTTGTACGGCGTGTTCGGTGATTGAGAATCCGTCACGCGTCCTCGATCTCGATCTCGATGTTGGCGATGTGCGTGGCCGGCCCCGTGAGGATCGCTCGTGGTGGTGTGCTGTCGTCGAATGTAACCGTGGCGATCCCACCGTCCATGTGGACGATGACGTCAGGCTCATTGGAGGGCACCAGCCCCCAGGACCGGGCGGCATACGCCGCTGCACAGGCTCCGGTACCGCACGCGGCGGTGATGCCCGCGCCGCGCTCGTGCACACGCATGGTGATCGCATTCGAGTCAGGTCCGGGTTCGACGATCTCCAAGTTCACGTGTGGGATTCGCTCGCCGAGGTTCACGAGGTCGACAGCGGCGACCTCATCGACACCGACGACGGAGTGCGGGTTTCCGAGGCTGAGATGGGCGACGGGTCGGTCTGGGTGGCACTCGACAGCTGCCCAGCCCTGTGGCTCGCCGAGTACCTCGACGGGACCCATTTCCACCTGCGCCATGATCGTCGCCGAGTCGTCCGTTTCTGCGAGCGTGACCACCTTGTCGCCCGCACCGGTCAAAATCAGCTGCGGGCCGAGGTCGCCGCGGCGTGCAGCAACCGCCTGGGCGAAGCAGCGGATCCCGTTGCCGCTCATTTCGGCCACGGACCCGTCGGCGTTGAACAACGTCATCTGCGCCGCATACCCGTCGGCCTTCTCGGCCACGAGGAGCCCATCGGCGCCGAGCCCGGTTCGTCGGTGACAAAGTGAACGTGCGAGATCTGCGAGGTCTGCCACTCCCTTGTCGGCAGCGTCGAACAGGACGAGGAAGTCGTTTCCGAGGCCGTGGTGCTTGGTGAGCGAGAGTGCGGTCATCGAGTCAACGCCTTCAGCACCGCGGGTGCGACCTCGGCGATTGGGTCCGCTTCGACATCAATCCAGCGTACGCGTGGATCACGCCGGAACCATCGCTCCTGACGGACGGCGAATTGGCGGGTACGAGTGATGATGGTGTCGATTGCCTCATCTTTGCTGATTCGTCCTTCGAGGTGGTCAACGATTTCCTTGTATCCGAGTGCTTGGCCCGCCGAACGCGACATTCCGGTCTCGTGAAGCCCGGCGACTTCCGCAATCAGTCCGTCATCGAGCATGTTTCGAACACGCTGGGCGATCCGATCTGCGATCACCGGCCGCTGCCAGCGCAAGCCGATCTGCGCTACTGGAGAGTCCGGGTAGTGGTCGACCCCCGGCCCGAACGAGCTGAACGCTCGTCCCGAGCCGAGCGTGACCTCGAGCGCCCGAACGACACGGCGTCGGTTTCCCGGCTCCATCCGGCTCGCTGCGAGCGGGTCGAGCTCAGCCAGCCGTCGATGCATCGCTTCGGTGTCAGGGTCGGCGTCGAGCTCAGTACGCACCTGCGGGAATTCGCCGGGGAGGTCGAAGTCGTCGATCACCACCCGGTGGTACAGACCCGTACCGCCCACCAGCAGCGCTCGTGCCCCACGCTCGGTGATGTCGCTGATCGCAGCATCATGCGCCGGCTTGAAGTCACCGACGGTGAACTCCGCCGATGGATCCACCAGGTCGATGCAGTGATGACGTACTGCAGCCTGTTCCTCCTCGGTCGGTTTCGCCGTCCCGATATCCATCCCTCGGTACACCTGCATGCTGTCGACCGAGATCAGCTCGACGTCGGGACCGAGGCTGCGGGCCTCACCAGCGACGTGGAGAGCCACCGACGACTTGCCCGAAGCAGTCGATCCGACGAGCGCGACGCGTGGCGTCACCGGGTTGCGCTCAGAGTTGTTCACCCTCGGCGATGCGCTGGTGATGATTGATCACTTCGGCGACGACGAACTTCAGAAACTTCTCGGTGAACGCCGGGTCGAGTCCCGACTCTTCAGCGAGTGCCCGCAGTCGGGCGAGCTGGAGTGCTTCGCGTCCCGGATCCGCTGGGGCCAGCGCCGCATCCTTCTTGTAGCGCCCAACCGCCTTGGTGATCTTGAAGCGCTCAGCGAGGAGATGAACGAGCGCAGCATCGATGTTGTCGATACTCGAGCGGTACGCAGCAAGCTGCGCGTCATGCTGGTCCGCGCTCATCACAGCGATGCTACGGGAATCCGCACGGTGTGGCTGGCGTCCGCCACGTGCTCGACGAACTCGCCGATCAAGTGGTGCGACGCTGCGCTCGTCACCTCGACATTCGCGTAGCTCCCCGTGCGCAGCCGTCGCGCCATGTCGGCGGGCGGAGCGAAGTGCACGAGCTTGTTCTGACGAGTGCGCCCGGAGAGCACGCTCGGGTCCTTCTTCGACGGCCCTTCGACGAGCACTTCTTCGACGAGCCCGACGCGCGCCTGGTGCTTCGCCACAGCGGACCGCTCGACCACCACACGAAGACGGTCGAACCGCTCGCTTGCGACCTTCGGGTCGACGAAGTCGGCCTGCATGTCTGCTGCCTCGGTGCCCTCGCGCGGCGAAAAGATGAACGTGTAGGCGTAGTCGTATTCGGCCGCGGCGGCGACTTCGAGCGTGCGTTCGAAGTCGTCGTCGGTCTCGCCCGGAAATCCGACGATGATGTCGGTCGACACGGCGAGGTCCGGGATGGTTGCGCGAGCCTCTGCGAGGCGAGTCAGGTAACGATCGGCGGTGTATCCGCGATGCATCAGCGCAAGGACGCGGTCACTGCCGGATTGCAACGGATAGTGGAGGTGTTCGCACACGGCTGCCGTCTCGGTCATGGCCGCAAACGTGTCCGGGCGCATGTCCTTCGGGTGTGGGCTCGTGTACCGGACTCGCCGGATCCCCTCCACTGCGCCCACGTCTCGGAGCAAGTCCGAGAACAACGGCCGGAGCTTGGCCGACTCGTCGCCGGCCTGGCGCGCAGCGAGCTGCAGGTCGCGGCCGTAGCTGTTCACGTTCTGGCCGAGCAGCGTGACCTCTGTGACGCCGTCTCGTGCGAGTTCTTCGACCTCGGTCACGATGTCCGCGTACGGACGGCTCATCTCCTCGCCACGCACAGCCGGAACGATGCAGAACGCGCAGTTGTTGTCGCAGCCGATCTGGATGGTGACCCAGCTGTTGTACGCCTTCTCTCTCTGGACCGGCAGTGCCGACGGGAACATTGCGTGGTCGTCGACGACTGCGGCTTCGAGGATCTCGGTGATCGGAGCATCGGAGGACTTCGCAGCTTCGAGCAGCTCCGCTGCCCGGTGCACGTTGTGGGTACCCATCACCACATCGACATGTCCGGCGCGCTCGGCAACCTTGTCCTGATCCTTCTGAGCCAGGCACCCGGACACCACGATCTGGCGCCCGTCCTTCTTCGCCTTCCAGGTCTTGAGGTGGCCGAGGTTTCCGTACAGCTTGTTGTCGGCGTTCTCACGAATGCAGCAGGTGTTCAGCACGACGACGTCGGCGTCGGCATCTGACTCGGCGCGAACCAGACCGTCAGCTTCGAGGAGGCCCGCGATGCGCTCCGAGTCGTGCTCGTTCATCTGGCAGCCGTACGTGTGCACCACGTACTTGCGATGGTCGGCGTCGCCCGGCAACTCGGTCATGGCGCCCAGGCTACGAACGAACGAACCGGATGCAGAGCGGATAGTCGTAGTGCTCACCCTTGTTCGCCCGAACGGCACCGATGATCCCGAAGACGAATGCCGCGATCGACACGGCGAAGAGGACGACGAAGAAGAGGAAGAACAACGTCACCCCGACGCCGATGCCTGCACCGATCGCCTCGGGCTCGCCCGATGCGCCGAGCAGCCCCGATGCTGCCAAGCCGGTGAACATCGCGACCATTGCGAGGAGTGTCACGACCAAGGTGGTGATCTGAAAGTTCAGCGCCTCACGAGCATGCCGGCGCGTCTGTGGCCGTCGCTGGTCGTCTGCGATCAGGTACAGGATCAACGGCAGGAGAAATCCACCGAGAACGACGCCGAGGTGCGACAACGTCGCGAGCGTTCGGTCGTTGCTGTCCGGCGCCAGACTCCCCCACGTCGAGCCGTCCCACCAACGCTGCGCTCGGCCATCGAAGTACCAGCCGGCCGGTACCGCAGCCATCGGCGAATCCGGACCAGCTGGCTGGTTCATCGGCCCGAGCCCGTCTGATGTGGCGTGCCGACCGAGTCGGGGCGTGCGGACTGCACGGTCCTCAGCCCTTCACGAAGCGGATGCAGATCGGATAGCGATAGCGCTCGCCTCGGTTGGCGCGTATTGCGCCCTTCACGCCGAACACGATTGCCAGGATCGACGCAACGAGCACGAACAGCATGAACGCGCCGAAACCAATGAAGAATCCATCCGAGGGATCGCTACTGCTGCTCCCAGCGGTGGAGAACACCAGGAACAGGTAGCCGACCACAGCCGGGAAGTAGACCACCATGTAGGTCAGCTGGAAGTTCAGCGCCTCGCGAGCGTGATAGCGGGTCTCCGGGCGCCGGCCGTCCTTGCTGATCAGGTACATCACCAGCGGCAGGATGAATCCTCCCAGCACGGCACCGAGGTGCGACAGCGTTGCGAAGGTGCTGTCGTCACTGTTGGCTTGCACCGGACCCCAGGTGGTTCCGTCCCACCATCGCTGGTGGGACCCATCGAAATACCAACCCGGCTCGGTCGTCGCCACCGACTCTTGCGATGGCTCCGAAGGCGGTGGAAATTCGGTCATGTGGAGATCGTAGGTCGCCGTGGACGACGAGCAGACGCACCGGGGCGGGGACGAGTCCCCGGTATCGTTCCGCCCGTGATCGCCATCCTCGAGTCCACCGACACCGTCACGAGAATCTTGTATCTCGTCCACATCCTGAGTGTTGTCGCGGCCTTCGGCCCGCTGTTCCTCTACCCCCGCATGCAGCGCGCTGGGGAAACCCAAGCCATGGCAGCACTCCACATGAAGCTGGCCTTCCCGGCCCTCGTGGTGGTCTGGGTCGTCGGCATGGGGATGGCCGGAACGCAACAGATCAAGCTCGGCGGCACCTGGTTCGTCACGATCAGCATCGTGCTGTGGATCGTGGCGTTGTGCGCAAGCTGGTTCTTGATTCGCCCTGCGATCGCCGACACCTCAGCCCAGGCACTCAAGATGCTCTCGATGGGGATCGGGATCACCCACCTCGTCCTCGTGGTCACCTTGTACCTGATGATCTTCAAGCCCGGCGGCTACGGCGCCGGCACCGGCACCTGACACCGCGTCCAGGAAACGAACCCTGACGCGACACGGCCCGGCGTCTCCGCACAGCGGAGGCACCGGGCCGTTCACATTGTCAGCATCCGAACCCGGGCCGACGCCGGGGTCGGTGCGATCTCAGTCGAGCGCGATCGGCTGCTCGTCGGCTTCGGTGAAGACGTCGACGGTCTCGTCTTCGACCTCGACGACCGCGTTCGGGTCTTCTTTGAGACCCGAAGCGATCAGCACCTTGTCGCTGATCTCCATCATCACTTCTGGGTTGTTCCGCAAGTAGTCCTTGGCCTTCTCGCGGCCTTGACCCAGCTGCTCGCCTTCGTAGGTGAACCACGCACCGGACTTCTTCACGATGCTCAGGTCGACGGAGAGGTCGAGCAATGAGCCTTCGCGGCTGATGCCCTTGCCATACATGATGTCGAACTCAGCCTGCTTGAACGGCGGCGACACCTTGTTCTTCACGACCTTGACGCGAGTGCGGTTGCCGACTGCGTCGGTGCCGTCCTTCAGCGTCTCGATACGACGGATGTCGAGGCGGACCGACGAGTAGAACTTGAGCGCACGGCCGCCCGGGGTGGTTTCGGGCGAGCCGAACATCACGCCGATCTTCTCACGCAGCTGGTTGATGAAGATGCAGATCGTGTCGGTCTTGTTCAAGTTGCCGGTGAGCTTGCGCAGGGCCTGGCTCATGAGACGAGCCTGCAGACCGACGTGGGTGTCACCCATCTCGCCTTCGATCTCCGCACGTGGGGTCAACGCAGCCACGGAGTCGACCACGACCACGTCGATGGCTCCCGAGCGGGTCAGCATGTCGCAGATCTCCAATGCCTGCTCGCCGGTATCCGGCTGGGAGATGAGGAGCTGGTCGACATCCACCCCGATCGACGCCGCATAGTTCGGATCCATGGCGTGTTCGGCGTCGATGTAGGCGCACACTCCGCCATTGCGCTGCGCTTCGGCCACGACGTGCATGGCGAGCGTGGACTTACCCGACGACTCCGGGCCGTAGATCTCGGTGACTCGACCGCGTGGCAGGCCTCCGACTCCGAGCGCGAGGTCGAGCGCAAGGGCGCCGGTCGGCACGACCTTGATGTCCATGTTCGTCCGGTCGCCCATCTTCATGATGGCACCGGTGCCAAACTGCTTGTCGATCTGCTGAAGCGCCATATCGAGTGCTTTGGTGCGGTCGTCCTGCTTGGCCATGTCGTGTCTCTCTTTCGTTGCGTTCACGGTGGGTGAAGGGGTGTGCATCACAGTCAAGCGAAGGGGTACTTCAGAGTTCTCCGGCGCCCATCGCACCTGGCCAAGCCAGGTGAAACAGACGCTCGAGGTTCACTGAGGAATCGGCGCTTCGTGGCGGTGGTGAGAACTTCACCGTTGTGATTCGAGAGCGTACACAACGAACAGTCGTTCGGGCAAGCATTCATCAAACGAACACCACACATCTCGCTCGGTGCGCCGATTCAGGCAAGCTCCTCGCCCGCGTCCAGATGTTCCAGATCGAAGTGCTCTGGCTCGACCGGGCGCATCAACAGATCCACCGCCTGCCACATCGTGTACGACATCGGATAGAGCACCACGGGAAGCACGGCCCCCACGACGAGGAACACCACGGTCGTCGGAAGCACCCGAACCTCCGGCCACGTCAGCGCGAGAACGACACCCATCGCGATGATCAGCGGACCCAGCACGATGATCGCGGCCATCGCCGCCGCACCCAGCTCGAAACCCACGTCACCTCGACGCCACTGCAGCCCACACGTGCGACACGCAGGGGCTTTGGCGAACCACGACGTGAAGAATGCCCCCCGTCCGCCACACCACGGGCACCGACGAAATGCACCTCGCACCAGCATCCTCGCGAGACTCGAACGCGTCATGTTCGCAGCGTAGGGTCGAGATTTGGCAGACTCTCCCGGTGCGTCGTTCCGTCGGAGGTCTGATCCTGCTCGCCTGCGGCGTTTTCTTCGCCTTGGCGATCAGCGTCTTCTGGCTCGATCAGGTGTCGTTCAACCCCGAGGTGGACACCGACGCCACGTACGCGATCATGGGCGACGAGGACATTCGCCTCCAGCTCGCAAGCGTCGTCGCCGGCGCAACCGCCAGCGATCTCGGAATGTCATCAAACGATCTCCGAGACTTCGTTGTCTCGATCACACGGATTCGCGATGGCGCCACCGAGATGCGTCAGTTCACAGCAGACGCCCACGCACGCCTCATCGGCGACCGCACGGAACCTGTCGACATCACGCCGGCCGAGCAGGTGCAGATCACCCGAACCGAACGAGCCGCGATTCTTCCGGCCATCCGGCTACCGGTGGAAGAAGTGACCGCCATGCGCATCATCGCATCGACGACCTCGTGGATCTGGCTGATCTCGTTCGGCCTCGCCCTCCTCACACTGCTGCTCGGGATCATCCTGCGACCCGAGCGGGGCGAGTTCGCGTTCGCCTTCGGCGCCGGGTCCGCACTCACCGGCGCACTCCTCGTACTGATCGGGTACCTCGTGCCGGGATTCGTGTTCCCATCGATCGCCGACGACACCTGGATGGGCGTCTTCCCCCAACTCGCAAAGCACCACCTCCCCGCCACGCTCATCGCTGCCCTGCTGTTCATCGCCGTCGGAGCTGCATCGATCCTGCTCACCGGAGGCCGCCGTCAGCGGCGTCAACGCTCCACGCCGCTGGCCACCACTCGCTATCGCGAGCAGCGTCGCTGGAGCTGAAAACGACATCAGCCCACTCGAACGAGCGGGCTGACTGTTGACGAGCCACGCAAGTGGCTGTTTGGTGCTTCCCCTGGGACTCACGCCCAGGGCTCACATGGATGAAGAGCCACGCGAGTGGCTGTTTGGTGCTTCCCCTGGGACTTGAACCCAGAACCAATGGATTAAGAGTCCACTGCTCTGCCAATTGAGCTAGAGAAGCAATGCGGCGACCGAGGCTAGCGGCCTCGGCGCCGGAAACGCATTGCTGCGCAGGGTGGCCAAGGGGACTTGAACCCCCAACCGCCAGGATCACAACCTGGTGCTCTACCTATTGAGCTATGACCACCATGACCCGCTCGGTTATGTGGAGCGGGGCGCAACATTCTGCCAGGGGCGACGCCAATCCGCACCCTCCAATTCGCGTGGACCTTCGCGCGCCCGTCAGCGGGTCCAGACAATGCTGTCCGGACGCCCCTCGGGCACCACCTCTTCACTCAGGTCGATCTCGAAGCGGGCATCGACATCGGGCCGCACCTGGTCGACCGGCTGCGGAACCGCAGCGACGACGTCACCGGCGTCGTCGAACCACAACAGCACCATCGTGACATCCTCGACCGGCTCGGCGCTCTGCGCCCGAATCCTGCCACTCACGACCTCGGGATCACGATCGAGGCCACGAACGTCCAGCACGTCGCCAAGCGCCTGATCGTTGGAGACGATTCCCACCGCAATGTCGAATTCGAGGCGGACGGGAACATCATTCGGATCGGAGAAACGGCCCGCCACCGCCCCGATGGAGTCTTCGCCCACGCCGTTCACCTCACCACTCCCCTGTTCGATCACTTCGTCGTCGTCTCCGAGAAGGCGAACATCGATGACCACGCCGCTTCGCGTCGGCGCGTCACTGGGCGTTCGAACGCTCACACCCCAGTCGAAGACACCATCCCCTCGGTCGATCAACCACACCTGATCGACCTCGATGAGTTCGTCCGGCGCAACGGTGGTCGCCGGTGCCGTCGCTCCGGGATCGGGCGAGGGGGCCACGCTCTGCGTCGTCACCGGCACCTGCGACGACGCACGGTCAGACCCCGCATCAGCGATGAAGACCGCAGCCACTCCGGCGGCTGCAACGGCCAGGACGGCGACAGCGAGCAGCCACTTCCGCCGCCTGCGCCATCGCTTGGCTCGATGCTCTTCCTGGCGTCGCTGTTGTTCCGCCCACGGATCGGGACGCGGGAACATCGTGACCGGACGGCCGGTGGGAGGCGGGAACGAAGACATGGCGGAACCGACGTACGGGCTCTCTCGACCCGACTGGACGTCGATTCACATGATGACAGAATGCCGCTCGCCGCACCTTTCAACCGGCGATGCGAACGGTCTCAGTGGTTCAGTGCGTGATGGCGCGCGGCAAGTTCGCAGCCTGTTCGATCCAGTCTTTGACCTGGTCGAGCGATGGAACCTGTCGCACCAGCTTCTTGGCGGCGTTGAGATCTGTCATTGCCTGAAAGAGATTCTCGGCGTTTCGCCGCGACAGCTCGACGACGGTGTCGACGCCGGTCGCTTCGAGCAGATCGCTGTATTGCGTGCCGACACCCTTGATCCGCATGAGATCCGCACGGTTGACCCACTCGAGCACCTGCTTCGTGGTCACATCGGCCTGCTTGGCGAGGTCCTTGCGACCTGCGGCATCGGCCGCAATCTTCAAGAGCTTGCCGGTCGTGCTCACGCCGGCGCCAGCGAGCTTCTTCGCGTACGCCGGACCGATGCCTTCGATGTCGATGATCTTTGCCATGCGAACGACGTTAGTGCACTTGTGCCAAGGCCCCGAACACGACCGCGCAGTGTCTCAGATCGCGGC
>CALIOL010000176.1 GCA_938044705.1 uncultured Ilumatobacter sp.
ACGAATTCAGGCGTTGCTGTCGGGCGTCCCGGCCGGGTCGGCCGCCTCGAGGTCGGGCAACTCGCAGATGTCGTCGTGATCGACACCGCCGGGATTCACCACCTCGGCGACCGCCACCCGATCCCGAGTGTCGCGTTGCGAGCTCGCCCTGACGACGTTCGCACGGTCATCGTCAACGGCGAGATCGTCGTTGAGGACGGCGAGTTCACCGCCATCGACCACGACGGGGTGCTTGCCGCTGGCCAGGCGATGCTCGCGTCGATGCGTTGAGTGCCGACACTGCCTCAATCGGCCGGTGAGCGCTCAAGCCGGTGGGTGATTCCGGCAACGTCGACGGGCTGGAACCCCAACGCCTCCCAGAACGGTGGCGCTGCTGCTGAGGCGCCAGCGTTGCAGGTGAGCTCACTCGTGTGCTCGAAGCCCGACGCGATCAGCTGTTCGGCGAGTCGTCGGGCGATCCCGCGACGTCGCACGTCTGCACTCACGAAGAATCGGCGGACGCGAAGCGCCGCCGGAACGTCACGACATTGCGACAGCCCGCCGACACCGACCACGCGAGCCGACGCCCATGCAACGAGCACCGACTCGCCGGGCCGGTCATACCGTTCCGTTCCGTCAGCCCATCGGTCGATCAACCTGGTGACGTTGTTGATCCCCGCCGCTTCGGCTTCAGCGGCCAGCTCCCTCAGGTCCTGCGGGAGACTGTCGGTAGCGGCGGCCACCGTGACGAGTGGTGTTGGCTGCGGCGCAAGATGATCGGCCATGACACTCCTGGATATGACGCAAAAACGGACAGCTGTTTGTCTCCAATGATTTCATGAATCGTTCAACTCGTCGCGCCTGCCGGCCGAAGAACCAAGCGTGAGCACGTTGGAGTCAGGCACCATCTTGATCAATGCCCGCGGCAGCGTGCGCATCATTCGGAGCCGCACGAAGGCCGACGACGGCTGGAACTGCACCGACGGTGCGCCGATCCTGGACGTGGAAGCGGCCGACCCGATGACGTGGACGCCGTACACGCCCGATCAACTCGCGCTTGCTCTCTCCGTTGCTTCGCAGGTCGAAGCGCTTTCGGACGAACCGCTCATGGCGGGCGGAATCCGCACCTGGGATGCCTGCTCGGGCCGACCGTGTGTGTTGCCCAAGCTTGCAGGTGTCGTGCGCGACTGCTCCGCGAAGCTCTCGCACGTCTGAACGCAAACGTTCCCACCTCGGACGCGATTCGGTCCGCATCTGTTTTCGCCGACGACCTAGGTTGGCGCTCGTGACCACCGCAGTCGTGCTGTCCGGCGGGGCCAACCTCGGTGCCGTCCACGTCGGGATGCTGCGCGCCTTGGTCGAGGCGAACATCCGCCCGGACATGATCGTCGGGACCTCTGTGGGAGCGATCAACGGCTACTACATGGCAAGCCGGTGGGATGCGTCCGGCGTCGCAGGTCTGGATTCGGTGTGGGCCGATATGAGCCGGTCAACGATCTTCCCGACCCGGTTGGTCGGTGGCCTCCTGGGCTTCATCGGCAAACGTGATCACCTCGTTCCCCCGGACGGCTTGCGGCGACTCATCGAACGTCATGGCGACTTCGGGAGGCTCGAAGAGGCGCCGATCCCGCTCCACGTCGTCGCGACCGACCTGCTCACCGGGCTCGATCGAAGATTCTCGACGGGTCCGGCCGTCGAGGCAGTGATGGCGAGCGCCGCGATCCCCGCCGTGTTCCCGCCGGTGAAGGTCAACGGTGTTCCGTACATCGATGGGGGAGTGGTCAACAACACCCCGATCTCCCATGCCGTCGAGCTCGGCGCGGACGAGATCTGGGTGCTCCCCGCCGGAACCGCATGCGGGCTCGACGAGGCGCCGACCAGCACGCTGGGCATTGCACTGCAGGCGGTGACGGTCTTGATCAACCGACGACTCCAGCGAGACATCGAGATCTTCCAGGACCGGTGCACCATGCACGTCCTGCCGCCGCTCTGTCCGCTCATGGTCGGTCCCAGCGACTTCGGCCAGGCCCGACACCTCATGGATCGCGCGTACCTGTCCTCGGTCGAGTGGATCCAGCATCCACACGACGCGTCGAGTGATCTCGCGGCGCTGCTCACGCACCCTCACGCTCGTTGAGCCCCTCCGACGGGCTTCGCCGAGCGAACTCAGTCCGGGTGCGCGTTGGTGCCGTCGAGTGCAGCGATGGCGCCCGGAACGTCGATTTCACCCACGAGGTCGGTCGCCGCTCGGGGCTCGCCCCAGGTCGAGACGAGCGGTACGACTCCAGCCCAGTGCGGGCCGTCCATGTCGACGTCGTCATCGACTGGATCACCGTCGCGGACCTTGGCGGACGCCTCTGCGAGCGGGACGCTCAACACCAGCGTCTTCTTGAGATCAGACGATGACGGGGCGCGAGCGGTGTCCCAGATCGGAGCGATGTGATCGTTGATGATCTTCAACGCGATCGACTTCTCGTCGGCGTCGTCGATCGCTGTTGCGCAGCCGCGGATCACGACCGACCGGTAGTTCATCGAGTTGTGAAATGGACTCCGCGCCACCACGAGCCCATCGACGATCGTGACGGTCAGGCAGACGTCGAGCGAGCGACCGGCCTTCAACAGCGCGTTGGCGAGCGCGCCGTGGATCAGGATCTCCGCGTCCTCGCCAGAACCCCTGGTGCCGTACGCCATCGGGAGAACGATCGGACCGTCCTCGGTGGTGACCCCGACGTGTGCGATCACGCCAGCATCGAGGATGTCGAGAATCCTGCCGCGCTCGTACACGGCTCGGTTGGTGCCGCGTCGAAGCGTGGTGCGGGCGGAGGCGGGGGAAGGAGAGGTCACACCGAGGAACGTACTTCCAGCGTCGGAGCCGATCACGATGAGTTCCGGACGGGTCGATGCGCCCCGACCTCGAAGCGCCGCAAACGGGTTTGTGTGCGCCGCCGTGCCGCGTGATGATCGGGTCATGGATCGAGTGCGGGCGGACCTCGTCCGGTTCTACGAACACGAGGCGACCCATCGGCTCCGGGGGCGCCCCAGCGGTTGGCGTGTCGACTGGCTTCACGAGTTCGTCCGGTTGTTGACGAGTGAAGCTCGGCGCAGCGTCCTCGATGTCGGAGCAGGCCCGGCCTCGGACGCGGCGCCGTTTCTCGATGCTGGCATCGACTACACCGGGGTCGACCTCGCGACTGCGAATGCGGCTCTCGCCGCCGAAGCAGGTGCCCGGGTGATTCCGGCGTCGATGTTCGACCTACCGTTTCGCGACGGAACGTTCGATGCGTGCTGGTCGATGAGCACGCTGATGCATGCCCCGACGGACCAGGTTGATGCGGCGATGCGTTCGATCTGTCGGAACCTCGTGGCGGGCTCGCCGGTGATGATCGGTCAATGGGGTGGAACGGTCGGCGACATCGACTCGGACCACGCCGTGCCGGGGCTCCCGCGCCTCTTCAGCCTGCGAACCGCCGACCAGAACCGCGCGCTCCTCGAAGTCCACGGCACGATCGAGCGGTGGGAGGTCCGAGACGCAGGCCCAGCCGGATGGGAATACCACACCGCAGTGCTCCGACGCTGACCTCGCGTCGGCTCGGCAGCGATTCGTCACCACGTCGGACGGTACGGTCGCCCAGATGACCGAGATGCTGAGTGACCGCCTCGACGGAAGGGTCGCCCTGGTGACCGGTTCGACTCGAGGGATCGGCCGTGCGATCGCCGAACGACTGGCTGCTGCAGGCGCGACGGTCATCGTTCACGGTCGGTCGGCCGACACGTGCGCCGAGGTCGCCGCACAGATCCCGAACGGGCGTGGGATCGCGGCCGACCTGTCTTCGGCAGATGCAGCTGATGGTCTGATCACCGATGTGGTCGAGACAGCCGGACGGATCGACATCGTGGTGAACAACGCAGGGGTGGCGCTCGACAACTTCATCACCGGCGTCACCGACGAGCGGTGGGAGGCGACGCTGGCGGCGAACCTCACGGCGCCATTTGCGATCATCCGAGCGGCAACCCGCGTGTTCAAGACACAGGGCGCTGGGGGAGCGATCGTCAACCTGACGTCGACGTCGGGTGAACGTGGCAACGCGGGCCAAGCTGCCTACGCAGCCAGCAAGGGCGGGTTGCACGCGATCACTCAGACCGCAGCGCGCGAACTGGGCAGGCTCGGTGCACGCGTGAACTCTGTGTCGCCACTCGCAGCAACCGAGATGAACGGTCTGGTCGACGACGAACTCCGCGCCGGCGTGTCCAAGCGCCTGCCGCTGGGTGCAGTCGCGGATCCGTCGCACATCGCTGAAGCGGTCGCGTTCCTCGTGAGCGATCGGGCGGCGTTCATCACCGGGGAACTGCTCCACGTCGACGCGGGATTCCACTTGGTCTGAGGAGACGCAGCGCCTCGCTATTCGCCCTGGGCGATCGCCTGGCTCTGCTCGTACGAGATCGTCGGGTACTTCGGCGGATTGGTCGGACTCTGGCAGGTCGGCAAGCACTCCATCGGGAAGTCCGCTGCGGCGTTGTAGAAGAACGGGATCGAGTAGCGAGAGGCGGTCGTGTCGTTGTTCGCGAAGTGCCGAACACTCAAGTAGCGGTCGTTGGTCCACTGCTTGAGCAGTTCGCCGGAGTTCACCACGAACGCGTCGGCGACGACTGGCGCCTGGATCCAGCGTCCCCTGGTGTGGCTGTAGATGGTCAGGCCCGGTCCGTTCTGGAGCAGCAAGGTGAAGAACGTCGTGTCGACATGGGGCGCGATACCGAAGTCAGCGTCGTGTTCGAGTTGCTCGGGAACTGGCGGATAGTGAGTCATGCGCAGCCGCCAGGACGGGTGCTCGAACCCGGATGCGAAGAAGTCCCTGTCGAGGTCGAGTGCCCGGGCGTACACCGCGAGCAATCGACCGGCAAGGTCGGCGACCGCGTCCGCGTATCGCTCGACGGTTGCTCGGAACCCCGGGAGCGCGTCGTCGGGGAGCCATTGGTTCTGGTCGAAGCCGACCGCTCGGTGGGCTTTGATGAGGAACGCTTCGTTGAGGTTCGCCTTCGCTCGGGTCGGCAACTTGCGCGAGTACATCGGGAGGTAGCCGACGCCGCCGAGCGGCCAGTCGGTCCGGTCCATTCGAACCTGCTGCTTGAGGTGGGTCGGCAATGCGTGGAACCGCTGCGTCATCTCGAACATCTCTGCGATCAGCTCGCCCCGAATGCCGTGCCCGACGAGTTGGTAGAACCCGACGGTCTCGCACGCGTTGTTGACGAGGGTCGCGATGGCGTCGAGGTGCTCGTCGGCGCCGGACGCACTCCAGTCCGTGACATCGATGACCGGGATGTCTCCCGGCTCGGCTGCTACGGGAAGCGAGACATCCCACGCCGATGATTCGGCGCGCAGGGCACGCTCTTTTGCATGTGGGTCGAAGTCGATGAGCGTCATCGTTACACACGTTGCGGTGGGGCGCAGCCACCAAGATTCCCGCCCGTCCACGGGCTGTCACGCCGTGTGACACGATTGCCGGTTTGACAGTCACTTCCAATTGGGTGTCGATGCCGATATGAACCTCGGAGCGCCTGAAAAGCGAAGCGAAAGCGGCAGTCAAGGCATTCTCAAGTGTTGCAACTCTTGACCCGATGTAAGCGTCCTGGAGGGAGAAGTTGAATATCGTCACTTCGAACGACAGGACACCATTGTGAAGAAACCGTTTGAATCTCACCGCACGCATGTGTGGCGCTCGCGCAGGCTTCCGTGGTTCGCGCGCGCCGCCGTTGCGGTCAGCCTCGGCCTGTCGAGCGTCGCCATTGCTCCCGTTGCCAACGCCATTGTCGATCCAGACAACGTCGACGGTGACGCGTTCGACAACAACGACGACCTCGACTCCGACAATGACGGAATCCTCGACTCGGTCGAAACCGATTGCAGCGGCACCGCCACCGCCAACTTCAACTCATCCAGCTACACCAACAACGTGCCACTGCAGGGTTCCTTCCCGACCCCGCTCTCCTTCTACGACGGCAACCTGCGCTTCTCCGCAGAGCTCGACGGATCGGCCACGTGGGCGAACGGAATTCGGTACTGGAACAACGCGACCTCCAACGTCGGCGACACCATTTACGCGCAACCGACGAACGCACCGAACTACCTGACGACCGCCAACGAGGCCATCTACACCTTCACCTTCCCGACCCCGGTGCTGAACCTGACGTTCCGCGGTGGCGGTCTCAACAACGACGACGGCAACACGATCAGCGCGTCGATGCGGGGCAACCCGGTCGTCGTCGACACTGCGAACTTCTCCAACCTCGATCCGGTGGGAACCGCCGGCGGCGTCGCGCCGCTCGGGATGTACCTCGAGGACACCGACGGAAACGGCACGTTCGAGACCGTGCTCGGCTCGGACACCAGCGGCGGCACCGACGTCGACGAGAACCTCTATCAACTCACCTTCGACGAGCCGATCGACGAGATGGTCATCGTGTCCGGTAAGTCTGACGGATCCACGAGCACGGTCACGCTCGGCTGGTATGCGTTCGACTTCTGCTTGGCGCCCGACACCGACTTCGACGGCATTGCCGACTACCTCGATGTCGACAGCGACAACGACGGCATCTCCGACCTCGTGGAGAGTGGCGGTGACCCCGCGATTCTCGATCCCGACGGCAACGGCATCATCGATGGCCCGCAGGCCACCGACTCCAACGGCGATGGACTCGCCGACTTGGCCGGTGCCGGAACGACGCCGGCGCAGTCCGACACCGATGGCGTTCCCGATCATCTCGACCTCGACAGTGATGACGACGGCATCCCCGACACGATCGAAGCCCGCCCGACCGCTGGCTACGACCCGAACGACGGCAACGTCAGCGACAACGACCTCGACAACGACGGCATCATCGACACCTTCGATCCGGACGACGGGCCGGGCGGGGCAGTGGGCGGATTGTTCCCCGCGCCTGAAGACACCGATGAAGACGGCACCCCCGACTACCTCGATCCGGACAGTGACAACGACGGTGCGCTCGACAGCGACGAGGGCGGCTCCACCGTCACCGGCGTGACCTACCTCGATCCGGATGGAAGCGTCCTCACACCACAGGGCGACCTGCCGAACCAGACCGGAGATGCCACCGAGGTCGCGTACCGAGAGACGCCGCCGCCAGTGCTCACCGCAGACAAGACCGACTCGATCGCGCTGACCGCTGACGTCTCGGCTGGTGCGACCGTCACCTACGACGTGACGATCACGAACACGTCGACCTTCCCAGCATTCGGCTCGACCTTCACCGATACTCCCGACGCCGACACCGCCTTGGTGGTCGGATCGGTGACGACCCCCGGAACCGTCACCACCGGCAACACTGCAGGAGACACGACCGTGGCCGTCGACTTCGGCATCATTCCGGCCGGGGAGTCCCGCACCGTCAGCTTCCAGGTCACCGTCGACACGCCCTTCCCGAACGGTGACACGCAGATCTCGAACCAGGGCGTTGCGAACGCAACCGGCGCGACCGCTCCCGTTTCGACCAACGACCCCGAAACCGGCGCGGCCGGCGACCCCACGGTCACCAACGTCACCGCAGCGCCGGTTCTGTTGCTGAGCAAGACCGACTCGATCGATACCGCGGTCGAGCCGGGTGACACCATCACCTACACGCTCGTCGGATCGAACACCGGCTCGACCTCGGCCACCAACGTGGTCATCGCTGATGCGGCCCCGACCGGCACCACCCTCGATGTGGGATCCGTGACGACCAACCTCGGCGCGGTCGCTTCCGGTAACACCGCTGGCGACACGAGTGTCTCGGTCGAAGTCCCGTCACTCGCCGTCGGTTCGACCGTCACCGTGTCCTTCGACGTGATCGTCGCCGACCCCGCAGCTGCAGGCCTCGAACAGATCTCGAACCAGGCAACGATCGATTCCGACGAGACGACTCCCGTCGACTCCAACGACCCCGACACGCCAGCACCAGGCGACCCTGTCATCACCCCGCTCGACGCCGCTCCGGTGCTCGCGATCGAAAAGTCGGACAGCCCCGACCCGGTCCTGCCCGGTGGCGACGTCACCTACACCATCGACTACTCCAACACGGGCAACCAGGTCGCCACCGGAGTCGTGCTCACCGAGACCGTTCCGGTCGGGAGCACCTACAACGCAACCGGTTCGTCCGCGTGGTCGTGTGCTGGCACCGCGGCCGGCTCGACTTGCACCCTGAACGTCGGCACGCTCGCTCCCGGCGTAACGAACGCGGGCACCGCCACGTTCGTGGTGACGGCGGACGACACGTTCGCCACCTCGCCGGCGTCGCTGTCGAACACCGTGACGATCACCGCCGATGGCGGCCTGTCCGAAGATGCGACCGAGCCGACCACGGTGAGCGCAGCTCCGAGCCTCACTGCGACCAAGGCCGACGCACCCGTCACTGGCGGCAGCGTCGAGCCAGGCGAATCCATCGAGTACACGATCGTGCTCACCAACAACGGGTCGGCCCCGGCGACCTCCGTCGTCTTCACCGATACCCCCGGTGTTGGCACGACGCTCGACGACGGAACCGTCACGACGACCGTGGGCTCGATCACGACCGGTAACACCGCCGGCGACACGACCATCGAAATCGCGGTCGGCACGCTCGCACCGAACGCATCGGTGACGATCACCTTCGAGGCGATCACCGACGCATCGTTCCCGTCGCTGCCTGCAAGTGTCCAGAACCAGGGCAGCGTCGTTGCTGACGGAGTCACCGCCGTCCCGACCGACGACCCGGGCACCGTCGCCTCGGGCGACCCGACCGTCACGCCGATCGATGCATCGCCGGCACTCACGGCGACCAAGGTCGACGCATTCACGGCGCCGCTGAACCCCGGCGACACGATCGACTACACGGTGCGTATCGAGAACAACGGCAGCGCGCCGGCGACCAACGTCAGCTTTGCTGACGACATCGGCACCTCGAGCAGCGGCCAGCTGACCCGCGTCGGCGCCATCAGCCCGTCGCAGGGCGCCGTCACCCCGACGGCGAACGGCTTCACCTGGGTTGTCGGCACGATCGCTCCCGGCGGGTTCGCCGAGGTCACCTTCCAAGCAGAGGTGGCAAACCCTGTTCCGGCAACCCTGACCGAGGTCGTGAACCAGGGCACCGTCACCGCCGACGGCATCGCCGAGTTCCCGACCGACGATCCGTCCGTCGGAGGCCCGTCGGACCCCACGCCGTCGCCGATCACGGCTGCACCCGACCTGACGATCGCGAAGGACGACAACGAGACCGCTTCCGTGTCGCCCGGCGACACCATCGACTACACGATCACGGTGACGAACTCGGGCGATCAGAACGTCGCATCGTTCACGGTGACCGAGACGCTGCCGGCCGGCACGACGTTCAACGGCACCGACTCCGATGCGGGTTGGAGCTGCCTTGGTACGTCGTGCACGTTCACCGGTGGCGCTCTGGCTGGCGGAGGCGCCGACACCGACATCTCCTTCGCTGTCGATGTGATCGATCCGGCAGGAACGGGTGTGACGACGATCGTCAACATCGTGTCGGTGTCGACTCCGGGTGAGACGAACACGTCGAACAACAACGCGACCGAGTCGACCCCATTGACGGCTGCGCCGATCCTGACGATCGCCAAGACCGATGGTGCGACGAGCACGGTGCCGGGTGCGTCTGATGTCTACGTGATCACGGTGACGAACTCGGCTGCTGCGGATCAGGTGGCGACGAATGTGGTCGTGACCGAGACGGTTCCGGTGGGCACGACCTTTGACGCCGGTGGTTCTGACACGTGGTCGGGTTGCGCTGACGGTGCTGTTGCTGGGACGTCGTGCACGTTCACGATTGGTTCGCTCGCTCCGGGTGCGTCGGTCGATATCGACTTCGCGGTTGACGTGATCGATCCGGCTGCGTCTGGTCTCACGCAGATCGTCAACACTGCGACGATCACGAGCGAGGACAACCTGGCCGGACCCGATCTTCCGGGCCCGGCCACCGACACGAACACGTTGACGGCTGCGCCGATCCTGACGAT
>CALIOL010000177.1 GCA_938044705.1 uncultured Ilumatobacter sp.
GATCGGCCGGCCTGGCGCATGAACCACACCGGCGTGTGAGCCGCCGGTCGGCCGTTGGCGGCATCGAGAAACGGCACGGACACGGGATCGGACATCGCTGCCGACGCTATCGGCAGGCAACGCTCAGCTCAGCGCCTCGAGCCCTTCGACTGTTTGATCGATCAGCAGTTGTAATTGTTGGCGAAGTATGTCGGGTTCGATCAGGCTGCCATCGACGCGGGGGCGATCGGTGTTGGCGGCGATGATGACGACAGCGACATACGGCCCGACGGCGAGCACAGCCCCATCCATGGTCGCCCCAACGAGTGTTGATTCGTCATACGTGAACGGCACGACCGTGTGATCGCCTGCATCGATGGTGATGTCGTGCGCCAGAACGGACACCTCGAATTCCCCAGGTGCCGGGCAGTCGACGAGCTGGCTCACCTCGAGCATCGCCTCGTGCGCTTGGCTGGCGGAGTCGAACGTGCCGACTGAGACATCGGCGTAGATGTCGGCGTCGAACGCCGTGGTGGCCACGACTTCCAAGCGGTCTTCAGTCTCGCCGAATGCGCTGCGAGCAGCGCAGGTCGAGCGGCTGGTGCCGGTTGCGAAGAGATGCTCGTACGGGAGTGGCTCTTCCCATTCGAGTCCGATGTCGTCGCCGGTTGGGAGCGCGGACGTGAGCGGGTTCGATCCTGCAGACACAACTGGTTTCGCGCCAGGGGTCGCCTCGACGACGTAGTCGACGATTGTTGCGAAGTCGCTCAGCGCAAGCTCGGATGGCTCGAGCTCGACCCACGTGTTGAGCCGGACAACGTGGAGCAGAGCGCCGTAGCTGCGAGCCGCGTAGCTCGTGCTCGTTCCCTCTGGAAACTCGAAGGTCACGCCGTCGAGGCCCACATGGTCTGTCGACAGCGGGAGTGCTCGATAGGGCTCGAATGGTGTTCCCTGGGGATCGGCCCCGATCGTCGGACACGTCGATGAAAGGTTGCCGAGCATCTCGGCGAGGCCGGCGGCCTGGACCGAGTCGTCGAGTGCGATGACCAGCGAACTGATCGTTTCCCCTTCTCGCTCGTAACTCTGAACGCCGTGGTATTCGTCGTTCAACCCCGTGAGAATGTCGAGCTCATCGCAATCGGTGTCGATACCTCCGATGATCCAGCCGCTGGTGATACTGGTCAGTCGAGCGCCTGGATCCCAGGCGGGACCGAGTTCGTTGGCCGGGGGAAGCGCCTCGTCGATGAGTTGCCACGGGCTGAGGTAGACCACGTCGGCGTACCCATCGCTGTCCAGATCCCACCGATCGTTGTCGTCGGGAACGGTCCAGGCGACGTCGTCGATCTGCAACCGGTCATCGCTGACGTCATCGGCCCAATCATCGACTTCTTCCGGAGCTTCCAGCGCTGGTTCTGTCCCCGCTTCTGCTTCGAGCTCGGGTGCTTCGTTTCGGTTGTCGGCGGGCCCGGCTCCCAGCTCGTCCATGCTGTCGAGTACGTCCTGGTCGAGGCCGATGTCGTCGAGGCTCGCCTCGCCCGTCGGAGCGACTGGGTCGTTGACGGTTGCTGTCGAGGGCGGGATCTGCGAGGCCCGCTCGACCGCGACACCCGGTTGCTGAGCGCAGGCAGCCGCCGTCATCGTAAGAACAGCCAGAGCAGCTGACCGGCTTCGGCGTGCACGCGATCTTGTCCGGTCAGCCACACCGAACCATCGGCAGATCGTTGACGAGTCTTGAGGTTGGTTCGGGCCTGCCGCTCACTTTCGGGGTCGAACGCACGTCACGTCAGACGCAGGCGGGACCGCAGCAGCCTGCGGATAGCATTTCTGCGCCCCATTTATGACGCAACAGCACCCCGATCTCGCCGACGAACAGGCCTACATCGACCACGCCTACGAGTGCCTGGTAGCCAGTCGGTCAGCCGCGCTTCGCATTCGCAACATGACCGAAGCGGACCAGGGCGGCACGTTCCAGGCCCGCTACGAGCGCAACACGTTCGACGCGGCCATCGTGAAGCGCCTCGAGGAACTCGACCTCGGTGACGCGTCGCTGGTCTTCGGACGAATCGATCGCGTCGCAGAGTCCCCCGACCAATTCGAGCCCTTCCACATCGGTCGCCTCGCGATCGCGGACGAAGATCGCGAGCCGGTCGTCGTCGATTGGCGAGCGCCGGTTGCGGAGCCGTTCTACCGAGCAACGGGCCGCGAACCCATGGGCATCGCCCGCCGCCGCCACTTCGTCATCGAGGGCCGCGATCTGCTCGGTATCGAAGACGAGTTGTTCGGCGACGGTCACCTCGGGCTCGGCGATGATGCTGGTCTGGCAAACGGCCGAGATGGCTTGCGCTCCGCAGGCGACGGCGCCGTCGTTGCTGCCGACTCGGGGTTGCGTGGCTATTCGACACTGCTCGCGTCGATCGAACGCGGCCGCACCGGAACCCTTGGCGACATCGTCGCGACCATCCAGGGCGAGCAGGACGAGATCATCCGCTCGCCTCAGCACGGTGTGCTGGTCGTGCAGGGCGGTCCGGGTACCGGCAAGACCGTCGTTGCACTCCACCGTGCCGCGTATCTGCTGTACACGCATCGTTTCCCGCTCGAGGATCAGGGTGTGTTGGTCATCGGGCCGAACCGCGTGTTTCTGCGCTACATCGAACGCGTGCTCCCGTCGCTCGGCGAAGCCGGTGTGGACCAGGTCGTGCTCGCCGACCTGGTGAAGGGCGTCAGCTACCTGCGCCCCGGCGACGAAGGTGACGACTCACCGACAGCTGCCCGACTGAAGGGCGAGGAGCGGATGTCGGAACTGATCGACAACGCCATCACCGATCGCGAGCGTCCCCTTCGAGAGGACGTCGTCATGCCATTCGGCGCCGGCTATGTCCGCCTCCGGGCAGCTGACTCGGCGCGCATCGTCAAGACGGCGAGACGACGCTTCCAGCGCCACAACGCCGGACGCCGCTACGTCGAGAATGAAGTTTGGGGCGTGCTCGCCGCCAGCCAACGGGATCCCGAAGTCGGCCCGAAGCAGATCAAGGAAGCGTTCCGGTACACCGACGAGGGGCGCTCGATCCTCGACGCCATGTGGCCGGTGCTGACTCCAGCGCAGCTCTTGCACGATCTGTTCGGCTCCAAGGCGCTTCTCAAGCTTGCAGCTCGCGACGTGATGTCGGAGACCGATGCGCTCGCGTTGTTCAGGCCGCGGTCGGAGTCGGTCGACGAGGTCCGCTGGACCGCATCCGACGTCGCGCTGCTGGACGATGCGTTCGACGTGCTCGGCCCGAAGCCGGGCAAGGGCGGCAAGCTCGATGAATCCGAGGAGATCAGGACCTTCGGCCACATCGTGATCGACGAGGTGCAGGACCTGACGCCGATGCAACTGAAGATGGCGACTCGACGCTCACTCAATGGCTCGATGACGATCGTTGGCGACATCGCTCAGGCCACGGGCCCACTCGCACCGGATTCGTGGGACGACGTGCTGGCGCACCTGCCCGATCGCAAGCCGCCCCGAGTGATCGGACTCTCGGTCGGCTATCGAATTCCCGGCCAGATCATGGAGCTGGCGAATCGGGTCGCCGAGGTCGCAACGCCTGGGCTTCGTGCGCCCGAATCCGTTCGCATCGGGGAGGCCGGGCCCTCGATCGTTCGCGCCGATTCGCTCGATTCGCTTCCTGGTCTCGTTGCCCGCGAGGTCGTCACGATGAGCGAGCAGATCGCTGGTGCATCACTCGGCGTTGTGGCCCCTGACGGGATGCTTCCCGAGTTGTCCGAGGCGCTGACCGAGGCGGGAATCAACCACGGGTCCGCAACGCGGACCGGGCTTGATTCGGGCGTCACGCTGGTGCCGGTCAGCGTCGTGAAGGGGCTGGAACTCGACGGCGTGATCGTCGTGGAACCGAGTCGAATCGTCAGCGACATCGAGCACGGGATGCGAGCGCTCTACGTCGCGCTCACCCGCTCGACACAGCGTCTCACGGTCGTGCACGCTGACGACCTGCCCGAACCGATGCGCTGAGTTCCGGGTCAGGTCTCGCAGATCGGGTTGTGGCCGAGCAGACACAACCCGAGCTCCATCACACCACCCACGCACGGGTCGATGAGTCGGTAGAAGACACGGTTGCCGTCGCGCCGCGTCGCGACGATCTCCTGATCGGCGAGACGCTGCAGGTGGTTCGAGACGCCCTGGACGCTGGCGCCGACCTGTTCGGCGATGTCGGAGACAGCCGACTCTCCCGAGCGAGCGATCGCGTGCAGGATCTGTAGCCGGGTGTCGTTCGCCAGAATCCCGAACAGTCGAGAGAGTTCCCCCACCTCCGGTTCGGCGAGCAACGAGCGCTCGGCCAGGGCGGGTGGAATCAATTGCACTGAATCGCTTGACATGTCTTCTCCACTACTACATGATTGAATGTAATAGTTGAAGTCTACTCATCGGAGAACGTCATGTCCAGATTCCAGTTGTCCCTCAACGTCGACGATGTCGATGCATCGGTCGAGTTCTACTCGGGCCTGTTCGGCATCGGGCCGGCCAAGCATCGACCCGGCTATGCGAACTTCGTCGTCGCCGACCCGCCGATGAAGCTCGTGATCGTCGAAAACGAAGGCGAACCGGGCTCGATCAACCACGTCGGGATCGAGTTCGATTCCGGCGAAGAGGTCGCGACGAAGACCGAGCAGGTCGCCGCAGCTGGTTTGCCCGTCGAAGTCGACGATGCACACACCTGTTGCTTCGCAACACAGGAGAAGGCCTGGACGCAGGATCTCGATGGAGTCCCCTGGGAGATGTACGTCGTCGTTGCCGACACGCCTGGCTTCGGCGCCAGCCCGCGTGGGGGGACCCCGCTCGACGTCATGCTCCCACCCGTCGACATCGATGAACTCCGAGCCGCGACCCAAGACGATGCAACGGTCGTCATCGACGCCCAGGGTCCGGGCGGCTACGAGATCGCACACGTGCCGGGTGCGCTCAACTTCGGCCTCGACGACGTCGAAGGTCAAGCCGCCCGGTTGATCGACGATCACGATCAGCGGATCATCCTCTACTGCACCGATGCCGACTGTCGTGGCGCAGAGTTCGTTGGCACGCTGCTCGTCGAGGCCGGTTACACCAACATCGGACGCTATGCAGCGGGCGTCGCAGGCTGGCGAGAGGCCGGGCTCGAGGTGGCTTCAGGCGCATGACCGCCGAGTCCGCT
>CALIOL010000178.1 GCA_938044705.1 uncultured Ilumatobacter sp.
TCGAGAGTTGGGCGATCGTGGTGCCGTCGGTGAACTCCACCATCGAGTGCACCACCGACTGCGGGTGGACCACGACCTCGATGTCGTCGTAGGACGTTCCGTACAACTCGTGGGCTTCGATGACCTCGAGGCCCTTGTTCATCAACGTGCTGGAGTCGACGGTGATCTTCGGTCCCATCGCCCAGGTCGGGTGCGCCAGCGCAGACTCGACCGTGACCGCGGCGAGTTCATCGGCGGACTTTCCTCGGAACGGGCCCCCGCTGGCGGTGAGCAGAAGTCGGCTCACCTCTCGCTGCGGTGCGAACGACGACCGAAGACACATGTGCAGCGCACAGTGCTCGCTGTCGACGGGCACCAGCTCGGCACCCGGAGTAGCACGGAGCGGTTGCACGACCGGCCCGGCCGCAATCAAGCTCTCCTTGTTCGCGAGAGCGAGACGCTTCCCGGCTCGAAGTGTCTCGATCGTGACCGTCAATCCTGCGAACCCGACCACGCCGTTGACGACGACGTCCGCAACCGAGACCAGCTCGGCTGAGTCGGCGACGACCTCGACCCCTGGACACTGTTCGCTGACAGCGAGTCGAGCCGTCTCGTCGGCGACGGCCACAACGCTGGGGCGAAGCAGCCGCACCTGCTCGACGACCGTGTCGACAGATCGTCCTGCGCTAAGCCCGGTGACTTCATAGGAGCCCGGCTCGCGCTCGTTCTCCGCCGCGATGACCTCGATGGTCTGCGTACCGATCGACCCGGTCGAGCCTGCGATGGCGACGCGCGTGGTCATCTGGTCAGCGCTCGACGCGACACGTCATGTCAGCCGCCGGTGACGACTGGGGTGAACTCGGTCCACGGCGTGACGACGAGGAACAAGTAGTAGACGCCCGGCAGCGCGAAGAGGAAACCGTCGAAGCGGTCGAGAATGCCACCGTGGCCTCGGACCAGCGTTCCGAAGTCCTTGACGTCGAGGTTCCGCTTGAACATCGACTCGGTGAGGTCTCCGAGCGGAGCGAGAATCGAGATGACGATGCCAAGCATCAGCAGGTGACTCATCGAGCTCCACGTGTCGCTGAACTCCTGCAACCCGATGATGACCATCACGAGCAGGGTCAAGATCGTTCCCCCGAGCGCACCCTCGACCGACTTTGCCGGGCTGATCCAGCCACGCAGCGGCGTTCGACCGAACGCAGAGCCCAAGAAGTAGGCCCCGACGTCATTCGCGACCACGCCAACGGCGAGCAATACCAGCGTGTCCGTGCCCCACGGCGTGCCGTCGGTGTACAGCGTGGAGGACAGGTTGGAGAAGTCCAGGAGCATCCCGACGTACGCTCCGAGCACACCGATCCACACGATTCCGAGCGTCGTGATCGCCATGTTCGGCATCGGCCCGGACTCGATCGACGACGCACCGATGAAGCCGAGCGCACCAGCGATGAACGCGAATGCCACGACCATCACCACGCCGGTTTCTCCGACCCAGTAGCCCGCAAGCGGTGCCGCGACGATCGCAGTCACTCCAGGGGCAACCGCAGGTCGGTACCCCTTCTCGGTGACTTTTCCGAAGTACTCGACCCCGGCCAACGCGAGCACGACGGTGGCGAACAACAGCGCGCCCAACGGCCCGACGAAAATGGTCAGCCCCAGAAAGACAGCGGCGAGCCCTGCGCCGGTCGCGATCGCCACGGGCAGGTTTCGCTTGTCGCCTCCCGCTGCAGGGTTTCCGTTTGCCGGCGGTCGTTGAGGAGCACCACCACGCCGTGACGGCTCGGGGCGGCGCGGCATCCCCGACGGATCAGTACCGATCGTGATGCGGCCTGGCTCGCGTGGCGGCGCCTCGGCGGTCACCGTGTCGGTGACCGTCGTCGCAGCGAACACATCATCAGTCGCCGGCTCCACCGTTGCTGCCGGATCGTTCGCGACCGGAGCGTCCTCCCAGCTCAGCTCGCCGGTCGGGTCGGACGGCCGGTCGGCGACCTCGGGCACTTCGGGCGATTCCTCAGCCGGTGTCGACAGCGTTCCCGAGGGTTCGTCGACACTGTCGCCTTCCTTCCAGACGGGCGACTCCGACGTGAACGTCGACCAGACATCAAGATCGTCGTTGTCGTTGTCGGTCGACTGCACCGCATCGATCTTCGGCATTTCACCGGTGGGGGGCTCGGTCCAGTGTTGCAGCGGACCGGTGCTGTCGTCGCCGAAACTCAGGCCTTCCTCAGCCCCCGACTCCGCTCGATCCGGGCTCATGACGCCGCCCGAGTCGTCGCCGAACAGCGGCCCGCCGAACTCCTCGTCGTTGAACTCGTCCATCGAGGACTCGAATCGGCCCGGCCGACGGCCACCAGAACTCTGGTCTCCTGCGTTTTCGTTGCGCCAGATGTCGTCGCTCATAGGTTCCTCTCGCTCACTCGACGGTCCTCAGACCTCGAGCAGCTCCTGTTCTTTGTTGTCCAGCGCAGCGTCGATTTGGTCGACGTGCTCGGTGGTGACCTTGTCGAGCTCTTTCTCGGCGCGCTCGAGTTCGTCCTCGGAAACGTCGCCGTCCTTCTCTTCAGCTTCCATCGATTTTCGAGCATCGCGTCGAAGGTTGCGAAGTGCGATCTTGCCGTCCTCGGCCATGTTCTTTGCGACCTTCACATATTCCTTGCGACGGTCTTCGGTCAGCTGCGGCAGCGAGATGCGGATCGAGATGCCGTCGTTGTTGGGATTCACGCCGAGATCGCTTTCCCGAATCGCCTTCTCGATCGATTCGAGCGTGGAGCGGTCGTGCGGCTTGATCAACAGCTGACGAGCTTCGGGCACCGAGATGGACGCAAGCTGCTGCAACGGCACCGGCGCGCCGTAGTACTCCACGGTGAGGCGGTCGACGAGCGACGGAGTGGCCCGGCCGGTTCGAACGGTTGCGAACTGCGACCGCGTGTGCTCCACCGCCTTCTCCATCTTGTCCATCGTCTCGAGCAGGGTGTCTTCGATCACAAAGCGCAGGCTAGTCCCTGCTCACTGCCGGACGAGGGTGCCCTCGGGTCCTCCTTGCACGATGCTGCGCAGGGACCCTTCCACCGACATGTCGAAGACGACGATGGGGATGTCATTCTCTCGACAAAAGGCGATCGCTGTCGTGTCCATGACCTTGAGATCCTTGGTCATGACCTCCATGTACGAGACCTCGTCGTACTTGATGGCGCTCTCGTCGGTTCGAGGATCCGCCGAGTAGATCCCGTCGACTCCCGAGTGAGTTCCCTTGATCACGACGTCGGCTTCGATCTCAGCAGCACGCAACGCTGCGGCGGTGTCGGTGGTGAAGAACGGGTTCCCGGTTCCCGCCGCGAAGATCACGACGCGGCCCTTTTCGAGGTGACGCACCGCTCTGCGACGGATGTACGCCTCGGCGATGCGGGGCATCTCGATCGCCGACTGAACCCGAGTCTCTTGGCCCTGACGCTCGAGGGCATCTTGGAGGGCGAGTGCGTTCATCACGGTCCCGAGCATGCCGATGTGGTCGGATTGAGTGGGGTCCATCCCCTTGAGCGAGCCTTGCCGGCCTCGCCAGAAGTTTCCGCCACCGACCACGACCGCCACATCGATCCCGAGGTTCTCCCGCAAGTCGATGATCTCTGAGGCCGTGGCGTCCAATGTGGCACCATCGAGTCCAGAACCCGCAGCACCAGCCAGTGCCTCTCCGGACGGCTTGAACAGGATCCGCTTGAAGGACGGGCGGGGCAATGCGTCAGACACGAGGCGTGAGCGTACAACGTGCGACCGCCACCAGCCCGGTGAGTCTGCGTCGCCGGATCCCAAGCGCAAACTCACCGCAATGCGGACAGGCGCGCTGGCGGTGAGTTTCCGTCGGCGAAACCCAGCCGCAAACTCACCGGAAAACGACGACGACCCGCGGGGCTCCGCGGGTCGTCGGGGTGTTCGATGTTCGTTGAACGACGGTCAGCCGATTTCGACCTGGGCGAACGCCTTCACGGCTGCCGAGCCGATGAACTGCTGCACGGACTGCTTGTCGTCCTTTGCGTACGGCTGCTCGAGCAGGACCACGTCCTTGAAGAAGCCTTGGATACGTCCGTCGACGATCTTCTCGATTGCCTGCTCCGGCTTGCCTTCGTTGCGAGTGATGGTCTCGAGCGTGTCGCGCTCGGCGGCCACGACCTCGGCCGGCACGTCATCCTTGGCCAGGTACTTCGGGCGGGCAAACGCAACGTGAACGGCGAGGTCGTGTGCGAGCTCCGCGGACCCACCTTCGACTTCGACGAGCACCCCGTTGACGCCGCGACCGCCCTGGACATGCTGGTAGGAGCCGATTTCACTCCCGGCTCCACCTTCGATGCGCTCGACGGCTCCGATGCTGATGTTCTCCTTGAGCGTCACCTGCAGCTCTTCGAACTGATCGGTGCGCTCGGCGACTGCGTCGACGCCCTTCTCCGCAACGAGCGCCACGAGCGCTTCGGCTTCGCCCTTGAACAGGTCCGATCCGGCCGTGAAGTCGGTCTCACACTTGAGTTCGACGATCGCTCCCACGTTGCCAGCAACGGTCAGCGCAACCACTCCTTGCGTAGCGTCGCGGTCACCGCGCTTGGCGCTGGCGGCAAGGCCCTTCTCGCGGAGCCACTTCTTCGCAGCTTCCATGTCACCATCGTTCTCGGTGAGCGCCTTCTTGCAATCCATCATCCCGGCGCCGCTGGAGTCGCGGAGCGCCTTGACATCTTTTGCTGTGAATTCCATTGCCTTCAGTCTTCCTTGTCTTCGGAGGGGGCGGCGGGCTCGCCCTCGGCCTCGGCGGCCATGGGGGCGGCGGATGCTTCGGCAGCGGCTGGCGCTCCGGGAGCTCCAGCCGCCTCGGCGGCTGCCTGTGCGGTGTTCAGTCGGGCGTCGCGATCGGCCTGAGCCTGAGCAGCAGCGTCGCGGGCGGCCTTCTGAGCGTTTTCGAACTCAGCGACTTCCTCGGGCGTCTTCTGAACGGCAGGCTCGGGAGCCGGGTTGCGCTTCTGAGCAATGAATCGACCCTCAGCGACGGCGTCGGCGATCACGCGAGCGAACAAGCTGTTCGAGCGGATTGCATCGTCATTGCCGGGAATCGGGTAGTCCACGACCTCGGGGTTGACGTTGGTATCGACCACGGCAACGACCGGAATGCCGAGCTTGCGCGCTTCGGTGACGGCGATGTGCTCCTTGAGCGTGTCGAGCACGAAGATCGCGTCGGGAGCCTTCTTCAGGTCGCGAAGGCCACCGAGGTTCTTCTGAAGCTTCGTGAGCTCGCGGTTGAGCAGCAACGCTTCTTTCTTGATCATGACTTCGGTTTCACCCGAGGCAACCATGCGCTCGTACTCGAGCATCTTGCCGACGCGCTTGGAAATGGTCTCGAAGTTGGTGAGCATGCCACCGAGCCAACGCTCGTTGACGTACGGCATACCGCACTTGTCGGCGTAGCTCTTGATGGGGTCCTGCGCCTGCTTCTTCGTTCCGACGAAGAGAATGTTGCCGCCCCCGGCAACGAGGTCACGGACGTATCCGTAGGCGGTTTCGACACGGGGCAGCGTCTGCTGCAGGTCGATCACGTAGATGCCGTTGCGCTCACCGAAGATGAAACGCTTCATCTTCGGGTTCCACTTGCGGGTCTGGTGACCGAAGTGGGCTCCGGCCTCCAACATCTGACGCATGCTGATGACAGCCATGACTTGCTCCTTGTAGCGGTTGCTCCCCCAGGTCGGCGCCGCAAGGGCGACCGCATTGTGACCGGAGGGACGGTGAGTTGACGCCATTTCGGTCGAAACGGCCAAGACAAAGCTATCGGGCGAGCTCGACGCCGCCACCCTCACCGGGTTGCGAGACATCGCAGGCGCGGCGGTGGTGGAAGGCGAGCAGCGGTTCCATCGAGCGGGATCAGGCGCGGACGACCCACGAGCTGGCCCAGATGGGGCGCCGGGTCCCGATACTCCTCCCCCACGCGCAACCCGAAGTAGAACGAGCCACTTGCCGTTCCGATCACCCCTCGACGGCCGACCGGGTCGCCGGTCCGCAACGAGGATGCCGTCAGCCGACCGTAGGTCGTACGCCAACCGTCGCCATGTCGAACCACGACGTAGCGGGTTCCAGCGATCGTGCCGGCCCACGACACCACTCCGGCCTCGACCGCTCGGACATCTGCGTCCACACCCACCTGGTACTCCAGGCCTCGGTTTCCTGCGCAGTAGGGGCAGGGTGGCTCGCGAAACGGATCGGTGACGTGTCCGTCCACCGGCGCCTGCCAACATGCAGCAGCGAGGGCAGCGTCACTGGGAAACAAGCCCAGCACGACCACTCCGGTGACGATGGCAATGATTCTGCGACGATCGCGTCGACACATGGTTCCTCCAAGGAGATCCGATGACCTTGACGGACGTTCGTGACGTCGATGCGGACCCGGTGCGGGCCGAGGTTGGACGCCCGTCAGCGTCGAAAGGTGTCAGGCGACGCCAGCAGCACTCATGCGCGAACGCAGGTGCAACACCGACTTCGTGTGAATCTGAGACACACGCGACTCGGTGACGCCGATGACTTCGCCGATCTCCGAAAGCGTGAGGCCCTCGTCGTAGTACAGCGACAGCACCAGCTTCTCCCGATCGGGCAGCTTCTTGATCTCGGCACGCATGATCGAGCTCGTCTCTTTGTCCTCGATCACCGCGGCGGGTGACCCCGACATCGCCGTGTCGGGGGCGGACGGCTCGGCACCGGCTGCGATCGCACGGTCGAGGGGGCCGATGGTCGTACTGGCGATCGACGACAGCCATTTCGTGAGTTCGGCGTCGGAGATCTGGAGATGCGCAGCGAGCTCTTCGTCGGTCGGAGCTCGACCTTCCTTGTGCTCGAGCTCGGCGAACGCCTTTTCGACCTGCCGTGCCCGGCTGCGCACCGAACGAGGAACCCAGTCGAGTTGGCGAAGACCGTCGTAGATCGCTCCGCGGATACGCGGCACTGCGAAGGTCTCGAACTTGACGCCTCGGTCGGGATCGAACCGTTCGATCGCGTCGATGAGGCCGAACACCCCGCTGCCGATCAGGTCACCTGAGTCGACGTTGCTGGGCAGACCAGCACCGATACGACCGGCGACGAACTTGACGAGCGGTGAGTAGTGAACGATCAGATGGTCGCGGGCAGCCGGCTTTTGCCGCTTCAACCAGCGGTTCCACTGCATCTTCAGATCTGCGTCTTCGGGAACGATGCTCATGTATTGGGGTATTTCCCGTTCACGCTCGGGGGTGGGCTTGGCGGTATGCAGCAGAGAGGCGCTCTCGGCTGACGTGAGTGTAACGCTGCGTGGTGGCCACATCCGAGTGGCCGAGGAGTTCCTGGACCGCGCGGAGATCCGCACCGCCGTCGAGAAGGTGGGTCGCGAAGCTGTGTCGAAGCGCGTGAGGGTGCGTCGGAACGGGCGATCGGCGGTCGACGACACGACGAACATCCCTCGGCGTGATGGGCTTGCCCCGCTCATTTCCGAAGAGCACGTCGGCGTGGTCGGCGCCTCTGTCGAGGGCGATGACGTCGCCGCGCATCGGCAACCACAAACGAAGTGCTGCGACAGCTGGCGGACTGAGCGGCACGCGCCGTTCCTTGGCTCCCTTTCCCCAGACCGTCGCCGCATCGCGATCGAGGTCGAGCGAGGAGACGGTGAGCGAGCAGAGTTCGCTCACCCGCAACCCCGACCCGTAGAGCACTTCCAGGATGGCGTCATCACGACGTCGTCGCCACTCCGGCTCACTGTCATCTCGCACGGTGGAGGCTCCCAGCATCCCGTCGAGCTCACGGGCGTCGAGCACTCGCGGGAGGCGACCCTCGCCAGAGGGGACGGACACACCAGCGGTGGGGTCCGAATTCAGGCGACCACTCGATACCGCCCAGCGGAAGTAGCGACGCAGCGACGCAGTCTTTCGCGCCATGGTTCGACGTGCGAATTCGCGGGTCGTCAGGAAGGCGAGGTACCGGCGCAACGTCGAGCGATGAACTGCCGCTGGCTGTGCGACATCCAGTCGATCGCACCACTCGACGAAGGAGCGGACGTCGGACAGGTACGCCGCCCGCGTGTTCTCGGACATGGCCGTGAGCGACGCCCCGAACTCGTCGATGCCCCAATCGCTCACGACTCGATCGTAGAACGAGATCTCAAGATGAGCGTGGATGATGACGCTCGTGATGCCAAAGCGCAGTCCCCGTGGCCGTTCGAGAACGCTCACGAGTCACAGCGCGAGCCCGCTCCGATCGGATCGGTCGATTCGTACCAACCCCCGACTTCGACGAGCCAGCCGTCGCGCTCGAGCACCACGAGTGCCCGTGCGGCTCGACCGAGTTCCCAGCCCAACTGCCTGGCAACCGTTTCGATGCTCTGCGCCCGGTCGTGAAGCAGCGACAACGCAAGAACGCCGTCGGTATCGGGCTGGGCACGAGCGTCGACCCGATGACGGCCCGCCCGCCGATGGTCGAGCCCGAGCGCGACCAACAGCGTCTCCACATCGGGAGCCGGCGCGGCGCCGTCCGCCAACAAGCGGTTCGTTCCCACCGACGACCGCTGATCGATCGGCCCGGGAACTGCGAACACGTCGATGCCTCGCTCCCCCGCTTCGCGTGCGGTGATCAGACTTCCACCGCGCTCGCGACTCTCGACCACGAGCACGAGTTCGGACAGTGCTGCAAGGATCCGGTTTCGCTGCGGGAATCTGAACGGCTCGGGGGCGACGCCAGGCGGCCATTCCGAGATGACGGCGCCGGCTTCGGCGACTTCAGCCCAGAGACCTGCGTGCCGTTTGGGATACGGCCGATCCTGGCCGTTGGCGACCACCGCGACAGGTGGCGCTGCTGAAGCCGCGAGTGCGCCACGGTGAGCGGCTCCGTCGATGCCGAGTGCCAACCCGGAGACGACGACGACTCCGGCCGCAGCCAGTTCGGCGCCGAATCGCTCGGCGGTGAGCGCTCCTCGCCGAGTCGGGTTGCGCGTGCCGACGATTCCGACGCGACGCGCGTCGAGCACCGATGCATCGCCCTGAACGAAGAGCACCGCCGGGCGGCGCGGGTCGCCGTCCAGCTGCGGTGGGTAGAGCTCATCGCCCGGGGCGACGACGCTCACGCCGTGTTCCTCGCAGCGGGCGCCGACCTCCTGCGGCTGGTTTCGTTTCGCCGAGGACCGCCACCGTGAGCGAAGCTCCGCGTTGCGTGCGAAGAGCGCAGCGATCGGCTCGGTCGGTTGCTGCTCGCCGCTTGCGATGGCGAACGCCTCACTCGGCGATCGACCTGCCTGCAACGCCACGAGGCGGGACGTCGTCATCAGGTCGAGACTCGCCAACGCAGCCAGATGAGCTCGCTCATGAGGGTCGAGCACCGGCGTCGCGGCTTCGGGAAAGAGTCTCAGCACGCTCATGCCGCCCGCCCGACGGCGTGAGGCGGCCGAACACTGACCCGCATCCCGAGTGCGAGCGCAACGGTCTCTTCGTCGAGCACTTCCGAACCGTGTGGTCGAAGATCCGCGATGGTGCGAGCCACCCGCCGCACACGGTGGTAGCCGCGCGCACTGAGCCGCCCACGCTCCATCTCGTCGCGCAGGCAGTCCAGCGCTGTGGTCGCGAGCGGAGCGAAACGGTCGAGATCGCGTGCCGCGAGTTCGTTGTTGAGCATCCCTTGCCGGTCCACGGCACGCTGGCGGGCCACCGCGACTCGACCGCGCACCACCGAGCTCGGTTCGCCCGGCTTGTTGTCCAGAAGCTGGTTGACGTCGGGACGCTCCACCTTCACCCGCAGGTCGAATCGATCGAGAAGCGGGCCCGACACGCGCCCGACGTAGCTGCGAAGCCGCGCGTCTCCACACTCGCACCCGCCCGGCTCGTTGCCGTCGCCGCATGGGCACGGGTTCATCGCGGCGACGAGCTGGAACCGCGACGGAATCGTGACGTGCAAGGCGGCGCGACTGACCGAGACGGTTCCCTCTTCCAGAGGTTGACGAATCGTGTCCATGACACGCGGCGCGAATTCGGGGAGCTCGTCCATGAAGAGCACTCCGCAGTGGGAGATCGAGATCTCGCCGGGGCGAAGCGCGGTCGATCCACCCCCGACCATCGCCACCTGGGAACTCGTGTGATGCGGCGACCGGAACGGTGGGCGCGTGACGAGCCCTCCGGGCGGAAGCGCCACCCCGGCTGCGGAGTGCACCATCGTGACGGCCAGTGCCTGCTCGCGATCGAGGGCCGGCAACAGCCCGGGCAACCTGGCAGCAAGCATGGTCTTGCCCGCTCCGGGCGGCCCGACGAACAGGCAGTGGTGGCCGCCCGCCGCCGCGATTTCGAGGGCTTGGCGCGCCATCGGCTGACCGATGACGTCGGCGAGGTCGGGATCCGTTGCCGAAACCTCGACCTCCTCTGAAACATCGTGATCCGGCCACGGAGCCAACTCGTTGAAGACCGCGATCAGGTCGCGCAGGTGACCACACGGCCGGACACGCCCGTTCGCGATGATCGCTGCTTCGCTGGTGTTGGCAACGGGCACGACCAGCTCCGCCACGTCGAACACCCCAGCCATCGGAGCAACACCCGGAACTGAGCGAACCGAACCATCCAGACCGAGTTCACCGAGGAAGCCCGATCGTTCGATCGATGCCAGCGGGATCTGCTCCGATGCGGCGAGAACCCCGACAGCGATCGCGAGATCGAGACCGGACCCAGACTTGCGTTGACGAGACGGCGCCAGGTTGACGGTGATCTTGATGTCGGGCCACGTCGCCCCGCTCGACATGACCGCCGCGCGAACTCGGTCTCGCGACTCGCGCACCGATTCGTCGGGAAGCCCGACGATGTGAAAGCCGGGCAGCCCTTTGCCCACGTGCACCTCGACGGCGACAGGATGCCCTTGGGCACCAAAGAGCACAGCTGATGGAACGGAAGCGAACATCGCAACCTCCTGGATCGTTTTGGACCTGAGAGGAGGGTGCGACTTCGTGACCCCACGACACGTTCGAGCGCCACAGTACGACGGGGGTACTTCAGACCATGATCTGTCGCGTCGCGCTCACCTCCGGTTGGGTCGTGAGTTGATGACGTCAGATTCCGTCGCGCAGCTGACATGCTCTGGCCGTGCGCACTCGGTTTCTCTCATGCTTGCTCGTCGGCGGTGTGTTCCTGCTCGCCTGCTCGAACGACGAACCCGGTGGTGACGCCGAGCGATTCTGCGGCGAGATCGAAGTCAATCTCGAGCAACTGACCGCACCGGACTTGCAAGGAGCCCTCGACGTCGAGCTCCTCCTCGAGCTCTACCGAGACATCGGCGAGTTTGCGCCGCTCGCCATCGAACCCGAATGGGACCAGCTCATCGTCAACTACGAAACCGCGAGCACGATCGTGCCCGGCGACGACGCGTCGATGCAGGTGGCGATCGCCACCGCCCTACGAAGCGAGCAAGCCGGGGCGCGCGTGAAGCAGTGGCTGCTCGACAACTGCGCACTCGACATCGGCCCGATTGCGACGCTGGCGCCGCAGAGCTGACACCCTTCGACGATCGCTGCGGGCCAGCCGGGCGGACTCAGCTCAGAGGATCTCGCCGCGCTTGAGAATCACCGAGTCACACAAGCCGTACTCCTTGGCTTCCTCTGCCGTGAACCAGCGGTCGCGCTCGGAGTCTTCCTGGATCTGCTCGAGCTCCTTGCCGGAGTGGAAGGCGA
>CALIOL010000179.1 GCA_938044705.1 uncultured Ilumatobacter sp.
GACGACGGTGCTGCCGTCGTCGACCGGCCGACTCGCTGCCATGTACATCGAAACGGAGGGCCTTCGTGGCCGAAACAACACCATTGCTTGAAGCGCACGGGATCTCGAAGGCGTTCGGCTCAGTCCAAGCGCTCTACGACGTCGACCTGACGCTCTATCCGGGGGAAGTTCTCGCGGTCGTCGGAGACAACGGAGCTGGCAAGTCGACGCTCATCAAGTCGATCACCGGCAACCACCGCATCGATGACGGCGAGATCCGTTTCGAAGGCCGGCCCGTCCACTTCAACGGTCCGAGAGACAGCGCCGCGCTCGGTATCGAGGTCGTGTACCAAGACCTCGCCCTGTGCGACAACCTCACCGTCACGCAGAACATGTTCCTTGGCCGCGAGGAAACGAATCGGTTCGGATTGTTGACCGAAGCGAACATGCAACGTCAGGCGGCCGAGACGATGAAGAGCCTGGCCGTCACGACGCTGCAGTCGGTCAACCAGACCGTGGCCCGCCTGTCGGGCGGCCAACGTCAATCCGTTGCGGTCGCCAAAGCCGTGATGTGGAACTCCAAGGCAGTCATCCTCGACGAACCGACGGCCGCACTCGGCGTTGCCCAGACACGTCAGGTTCTCGACCTGGTCACCCGGCTCGCCGAACGAGGCCTCGGCGTGATCGTCATCTCGCACAACCTTCACGATCTCTTCGAGATCGCCGACCGATTCCTCGTGCTCCGGCTCGGCCAGAGTGTCGCCGAATTCCATCGCGACACGACGACGCAGCAAGAGGTCGTCGAAGCGATCACCGCCGGGACGCTGAGCGTCGTCCCCGGTCAGGAACTGACTCCAGAACAGGCAGCAGCATCATGACGATGACCAACGAACCGGAGACTGCGATCGGGGCCGCCCCCGAGGGACGCCGCGACAGCTTCTCCGACGGCGTGAAGTCGTGGATCGAGAACGTCAAGTCGGGCGAGATCGGATCGCTGCCCGTCGTCGTCGGAATGATCATCATCTCGGTGATCTTCCAGGTCCAGAACGACAAGTTCCTCTCCGCTCAGAACCTGACGAACCTCATCGTGCAGATGGCGCCGGTTGCGATCATCGCGATCGGCATCGTCTTCGTGCTCCTCATCGGCGAAATCGATCTCTCCGTTGCGGTGGTGTCGGGAGTCGGCGGCATCATCCTGGCCCGGCTCCTCGTTCCTGACGGCAATGAGATTCCATGGTTTCTCGCCATCGTGGTCTCGTTCCTTGCCGCATCGACGATCGGGATGATTCACGGGGTCTTCGTGGCGAAGCTGGGCGTTCCTTCACTGATCGTCACGCTCGCGACGTTCTTCATCGGCACGGGCATCGTGCTCGCTCTCGCCGGGCAGCAGGGTCTCATTCGGGTGCAGGACGACACGATCATCGACATCGCATCGACGTTCTTGAGCGACGGCGTCGGTTGGGTGCTCGCAGCTGCGGCCGTGGCGATGTACGCCGCCGCCAGTTACGCATCGGACCGGGCGAATCTCGTACAGGGTCTGTCGAGCCAGTCGATGACGATGTTCGGCGCAAAGGTCGCCCTCGCCGCTGTGTGCGCGTTCAGCGTCGTCGCGATCACCAACAACGACCGTGGGTTTCCCCTCGTCGGGCTGATCCTGCTGGCCACTGCCGTGTTCTGGGCGATCGTCGCCGAGCGAACGAGGTTCGGAAGACACATCTACGCGGTTGGTGGCAACGAAGAAGCCGCACGACGCGCCGGCATCAACGTGGATCGCATCAAGATCGCCTGCTTCATGATCACGTCGTTCATGGCGGCGTTCGGAGGGTTGGTGCTGGCCTCGAGGCTCCGGTCGGTCGACAATGCGGCGGGCGGCGGCACGTTGCTCCTCTACTCGATTGCCTCTGCCGTGATCGGCGGGACGAGCCTCTTCGGCGGGCGCGGCAAGGTGTCGAGCGCGCTGAAAGGGGCGCTCGTGATCGCCTCGGTCGAGAGCGGGATGGGCCTGCTCGGCTACCCGTCGGATCGCAAGTTCATCGTCACCGGGTTCATCCTGCTCCTCGCCGTCACGATCGACAGCGGCACGCGCCGTGCTCGTCAGTCCTCGGGGCGTGCGTGAACCGATGATCACGCTGCCACGACGGCGTCAGAGGAGGGTCATCCTCGGCGTCGCCGTGGCCGGAATCGGCTTTCAGCTGTTCCATCTCGCGGAACACACCGTGCAGATGGTGATGTGGATCCTGCATCCACAACGCGCCCCGTTCATGTCGTCGTGGGCGCACGAGGCGTCGCAGATCCTTGGTCGCGTGGATCAGACTCGGGCGAGCGAGACCACGATCGTCGCGGCGCGGGGCATGGAATACCTGCACCTCGTGGGCAACCTCGTGTTTCTCGCTGGTGTGGGCGCACTGTGGCGTTTTGCTCAGGGGTATCGGTCAGCACAGGCCCAGGCCACGCGTGCGCTCTGGGTGCAGTGCGCACACGTCGCTGAACACGTCGTGCTCGTCGCATCACTCCTCATCGTCGGCCGCCCGGTCGGGCTCTCGACGGGGTTCGGATTGCTCGACGGAACGCGCCTGAGCACGTTCCGCGTGTGGTGGCACGGTGGAGTGAACCTGTTGGCGACGGTCATGTGCGTGGTCGCCGTCCTTGCGCTGTGGTCTGCTGTCACCGAACGTGAACTCGCCGGTCGCCCCATCAGGTTGATGCGGCCCGTCGCTGCGACGATGTTGATCCCGCTGGCTCTCGCGTTGGTCGTCGGGCAGCCGTCGGGCTTCGCGACGGCCGGTCACGCAGGCCATGACCTTGCGGATGACATCGAAGGGTTCCACTTGGTAGATGTCGCGGCCCAGGTCGGCTTGGACGTCCAGCACAGTGCCTTCCGGTGGGATGTCACGATGGATCCGGTGGCGATGATGGGTGGCGGTGCGTGCTGGCTCGACGTCGACCGCGACGGCTGGCTCGATCTGTTCGTGACCGACACATGGTCGGATGGTGAGTGGGGCCTGTGGAACTCACAAGGGGCCCTCCCGAGTACCCGTGTCTTCCGCAATGCCGGTGGTGTCTTCGAAGAGCGCACCGAGCAGTGGTCCGCAGGTATCCCGGCTCGTGCCAACGGATGCGTCGCGGCGGACTTCGACGATGACGGATTCACCGACCTGTACGTCACGACAGCCCGAGAGAACCTGATGTTGTGGAACGACGGTGGCGAGGGGTTCGTCGAAGGTGCCCAGGACGCGGGCGTCGATGCGTACGGGTGGCACACCGGCGCTGCCGCGGGTGACATCGACGGTGACGGCCGCATGGACCTGGTCGTCGCGGGGTACGCCGACATGAACAGCCCGGTCACGGACGCGTCGACCGGCTTCCCGAACACGTTCGCTCCGGTCGCCGATCTCGTCTACCTGAATCGAGGGGTCGACGAATCCGGTCGCTCGGTGTTCGAAGACGTCGCCGTCGAGCTCGGCGTCGAACCGGATGGGCCCGAGTACGGGCTCGGTGTCGTACTCGTCGATCTCGACGACGATGGCGACCTCGACCTGTACGTCGCCAATGACACACAGGCCAACCGGCTGTATCTGAACGACTACACCCAGTCCGGAGCGCTGACGCTCCGCGATGTGAGCGAGCAGAGCGGCGCCGACGACCCGAACAGCGGGATGGGGATCGCGCTCGGCGATACGAACGGCGATGCACTCCCCGAGCTGGTGGTGACCAACCTCGCCGGGCAGGGCCACGCCACTCTGTCGATGATCGAAGCGGGAGCGACGCCGACGTTCGTGTCGGAGTCGGGCGCAGTGCGCGCAGCAGGGCTCGAGTCGACCGGTTGGGGAGCGGCGTTTGCCGACTTCGACCGTGACGGTCACCTCGACCTGCTCCTCGCGAGCGGAGCGATTCCGATCGAGTCGTTGCAGTCAGCGTCTGAACCGGTTGCCATCTTCTGCAACCTCGACGGCGAAGGTGACGGAGCCGGTTTCGTGAACTCGTCCGAAGCGGTCGGACTCGATGCGATCGATCCGCGGAACGGGCGTGCCGTCGCTTTGGCCGACTACGACAACGACGGTGACGTCGATGCTGTCGTCACGGCGATCGGCCAACCGCTGGTGTTGCTGGAGAACCGAGGGGCACCGGGCTGGTCCGTCACCATCGACCCCGGCGTTCCAGACCCCGGGATGAGGGTGAGCGTCGAGCTGTCGAATGGCACGACCATCGACCGTCACACGATGGCGGGGGAGAGCTGGCTGTCGTCGCACGACCCGCGCCTGACCATCGGGTTCGCCGATGGCGTCGAGGTGGCGCGGGTCGTGGTGACCCGTTCGAACGGCGACGTCGCAACCTTCAACGATGTCGAGCCAGGGACGGTCGTACACGTCGCTGGATGAGGGGGTGCGGTGACCGGGATCGGCTAACCGCCAATGCCACCGTCGGCGGGCCGCCCGTCGCCGTTGCCGACGGGTTCGGCATCCGCTCGCTCTGCGAACCGGAGCATCGTGGTCTGGAATCGACGCTCGGCGGTGGCTTCGGTGAGCTCGGTGCCGATCATCTGCTCGAAGCAGTACCCATGCATCGCCGCAGCGCCCGCTTGCACTTCGTCGGCGGTGTAGCCGTGTTCTGCGGCGATCTCGGTGAAGGTCAACCCCTCGGTCCGGCTGTCGAGGACCACTGCCGACTCGATGTCGAAGAATCGATCGCGGTCGGCTCGAAACTCCAACACTCTCGCAAGCTCGTCGTCCTGCTGCCCGGTGAGATAGAGACACTCGATGTCGTCGACACGCGGGTCATCAGCTGCCGCGGCGTCTGCGAGTGTGAATGCGCTGACGCCGTCGTCATCTGCGTCGCTCGGAACTTCGGTGTCAGCGGGTTGAGTGGCAGGAGGAGTCGTCGCGACCTGGGTGTCTGGAGAGCTGGTCGCGACTGGGGTGTCAGGCGTGGTGGCGACCGACTCGGCAGCATCGGTGCCGACCGAGGCACCTTCGGGCTCAGCGGTCTGTTCGGTAGAACAGCCCAGGAGGGCGGTGGCAGCTATGCCGCAGACCACCGTGGCGGTGGCTCGACGTGGAGAGAGGACGGAAGTGTTCATTGCTCATTCCCTTCGAAAGTGGCGGGTTCAGAGCCCACTTTCGATCGGCGAGGTAAGGAATGGTTAAGCGTCGGCGGTCTCGTTCGTAAGGATCCGAATCGCCGCTGGGCCGCGTCATCGCGCGGCCTGAACTACTTCGACTCGAGGTCGGCGAGGGCGTCGCGGATGCCGTCTTCGCCGAGTGCGCCGAGTTGTGTGTCGATCTCACCGTCGTCGTTGATGAAGATCCATGCAGGCTGCGACACGATCTCGAACCGCTGCCAGATCTCGCCGGTTTCGTCGTGAAGATGCTCGATCACGCCGACTCCGAGGTCGTCCACGAACGCCAGCGATTCTTCGATGTCGTCACGCCCGGCCAGGCCGAAGATCTCGACGTCGCCTTCGTATGTTGCTGCTACCTCTGCGACCGCAGGGGCTTCACGTCGACAAGTCGGTCACCACGGTGCCCAGACCCAGACCAGCACGTCCTTGCCTTGGAAGCCGGCGAGGTCGACCTGAGAACCGGTCACCGTCCCCACCGTTCCCGACAGCAGGGAATTCTCGACGGGAGCGTCGGAACCTGCGTCGGAGTCGGTGGCCGTATCGGCCGCACTCTCGGCGGACGAGTCCTCGCCACCGTCGCTTCCGCAGGCACTGATTGCAATCACACCTGCAAGCGCAACGGCCGCTGCGCGAGTCGTCGTTCTCATCGGGTCGAATCTACTCGCTGGTGGTCCCGGCTGCCGGTCGCTCCGCCCAATTTCCAGGTGCCTGTTCGGCAAAGCCGCACGATCAGCCGCGATCGGCGAGGTCGTACTCGGCGATGAAGTACGGATGCTCCGGGTCGTACTCGGTCAGCGGGCGGGCAGTGCTCACATGCCCGATCGGGCGTACCTCGGTTCCGGTTCGCTGCAACCGCTCATCGCCGAGTGCCGCCCGCGCTCGTTCGGCGAGCGCTTCCAGGCGAGCAACAACCTCGGGATGTTCGTGGCGCACGTCGATCGATTCACCGATGTCGGCGTCGAGGTCGTAGAGCTCGTTGTGCTCCACGCCGCGCTTGGAGAAGTGAAGCTTCCAGCGGCCGGACCTGACGGCTTCGAGGTCGTTCATCCAGTAGTAGAAGAATGCCTCGTGTGGCGACGGTGCGTCGCCGTACCAGAGTGCCGAGATGTCTCGCCCATCGATGGTTCGGTCGGATGGAACCGAGCCCCCGCACACCGACGCGAGCGTCGGGTAGAGGTCCATCGCACTGACGATCTCGTCACTCACTCGCCCTGCGGGGATCCGGCTCGGCCAGCGAACGATGCCGGGGACGCGTTGGCCTCCCTCCCACGTGGTCCCTTTCGTCCCGCGAAGCGGATCGTTGCTGCCGCCGAGCGGTTCGGAGGAACCGTACGGAGGCGGGTTGTCACCGAGTGATCCGTTGTCGCTGGTGAAGATCACGATCGTGTCGTCGGCAATGCCCTGTGCCTCGAGTTCGTCGAGGAGTACCGACGTCGCCCAGTCGATCGACTCGACCGCAGCACCGTACCGGCCGTTCGTCGACTGCTCGGCAAACCGTGGCTGCACGTAGATCGGGACGTGTACGTACATGTGCGCCAGATACAGAAAGAAGGGCTTCCCAGACGGAGCTCGCATGAAGTCGAGCGCCTTCTCCACGTATCGCTGGGTCAGCGACGCCTGGTCCGGTTGCTGCTCGACGACCTTGCCGTCCACGATCAAGGGGAGCGGGGGCATCTCGGGGAGATAGCTCGGGCGGTCGGCTTGGCGCCCCATGTCGTTGCTGTACGGCAACCCGAAGTAGTGATCGAAACCGTGGTTGGTCGGCTGGAAGTACTCCTGATCGCCGCAGTGCCACTTCCCGATCGCCTGTGTCGCGTAGCCCGCGTCTGCCAGCACGCGAGCGAGGCTAATTTCGGTGGGCGGCAGACCGATCCCCATGCCGGGGAACAGCACCGGCAGACCGTCGAACGAGCCGAAGCCGATCCGTGGCGGGTAGCAACCCGTGAGCAAGGCACCTCTCGCAGGGGAACACACCGGGGACGCGGTGTAGAAGGAGTCGAATCGGACACCGTCTGCTGCGAGCTGGTCCAGCGCGGGGGTCTTGTTGCGTGTCGACCCGTAGCAGCCGAGGTCCCCGTAGCCGAGGTCATCGCAGTTGATCAGAATGACGTTCGGCTGCCCGGGCATGACCGGAGGGTAAGCGATCGGCTTCCGGCTCGGCAGACTGCAGAGGTGGAAGACCTCTGGGACGACTTCGAGCACGATGCCTCGCCGATCTGTGAGGCATGCGGTGTCAGTGCGTTGCCGCCCGAGGCGCCAGGCGAGCCATCCATGTGCGAGAACCCCAACTGTTCCGCATTCGGCGACCTGATGAGCCGCTGACCGGTTCCGGGCTGCGGTTGCCAGCGCCCCGGTCGCTTACGGTGTTTGGATGGGAACCGACGCCACCGAAGACACCGAGCCAACGACGACTCACCATCGCTCGTGCCCGCTGTGCGAAGCCTGTTGCGGGCTGGAGATCACGACCAAGGGCGATCAGGTCGTGCGGATTCGCGGGGACATGAACGACCCGTACTCCAAGGGCTTCATCTGCCCGAAGGGTTCCACGCTCAAGCAGTTGCATGAAGACCCGGACCGTCTCACCTCGCCGCGGATCCGCACCGAAGACGGGTGGAAAGAAGCGACGTGGGATGAGGCGTTCGCCGAGATCGAACGGCGGCTCGCTCCGATCGTCGAGGCGCACGGTCGCCAGGCACTCGGCACCGTGCTCGGCAACCCGAACACTCACAACCTCGGCGGTCTGCTCTACGTGAGGCCGGTGATGACCGCAGTGGGCAGTACGAACGCGTTCTCTGCGTCGACCGTCGACCAGATGCCCAAACACGTCAGCGCTGGCCTGATGTGGGGGCGCCCCGACCTGTTCCCGCTGCCCGACCTCGACCGCACCGACTACATGCTGATGCTCGGCGCGAACCCGTACGCATCGAACGGCAGCTTGCTCACCGCACCGGACATGCCCGGTCGACTCGAAGCGATTCGCGAGCGCGGCAAGTTCGTCGTCGTGGATCCGCGGCGCACCAAGACCGCCGAGAATGCATCGGAGCACCTCACCATCGTCCCGGGCACGGATTCCTTCTGGCTGATGGCGCTGATCAACACCCTCTTTGCGGAGGATCTGGTCGACCTCGGTCGCCTCGAACCGCACGTCAGCGGCGTCGATGAGGTCCGTGCGATGACCTCGCCGTACACCGCCGACGCCGTTGCCGACCAGTGCGGAATTCCCGCGGAGACGACACGGCGCATCGCTCGCGAGTTGGCCGCCGCACCCACCGCGACGGTGTACGGCCGGATGGGCGCTCACACAGTGGAGTTCGGCACGGTCGCCAGCTGGGCCACCGACGTGCTCAACGTGCTCACCGGCAACCTCGACACGCCCGGCGGCATCATGTTTAACTGCGCGCCCACACAGAACCTGGCGCCGTCGACTCCAGGCGGCCGGGGATTTCAAATCGGGCGCTGGACCGGGCGAGCGTCAGGTCGGCCCGAGGCCAAGGGCGAGCTGCCGTGCGCCACATTGGCCGAAGAAATCACCACGCCTGGCGAAGGCGCCATCAAGGCGCTGTTCGTCTTGGCCTGTAACCCGGTTCGTTCGTTCCCCAACAGCGACCGCATCGATGCGGCATTGCAGGAGCTCGATCTTCTCGTCGTCGTTGATCCCTATGTCACCGCGACGGCCCGGCATGCCCATGTGATCCTGCCGCCTACCTCGGCGCTCGAACGCAGCCACTACGACTTTGCCTTCGAAGCAAACATGATCCGATCATTCGCCAAATACTCGCCGGTCGTTTTCGAGACCGACGCGCCGAG
>CALIOL010000180.1 GCA_938044705.1 uncultured Ilumatobacter sp.
TGCCCACCGAGGGAAGTGCTCCGCAGACCACCAGTGCGGGAGCGGTCGGTGAGGCAACTCAGTCGCCCGTGACCGTCACACCGAACACCGTTGCCGAGGCGGAACCGGAGTCGGAAGCGGAGAACGCCGATCCGATGCCCCGCTCCGATCGCCCGGAGACGTATGACGCGACCGACGCGAGCGACCCGATGCTGCCCACCCCGTGCCCGGACGGCCAGGAGCGGGTTGCGTGCATCCACAGCGGAGTGACCGTCGACGAAGCTGGAATCCTCAGCCTCGATTTCTTCACGGAGGGATTCACGCCTGGCCTGGCGGCAGGCGAGCATCGCGTCCACTTCTTCCTCGACACCGAGGTCGACGGCGATGAGATCGCTGCCGGGAGCACAAGCCCGGTCGGCATGTACAAGGCCTGGGGCCAGCCCTTCGAGATCACGACGAGCCAGGCCGCCGACGGCGGCGAAATGTTCACGCTGTCCGACGCCGAGGCTGCCGATGCCCGCTACCTGTGCATCATCGTTGCCGACCCCGACGGCGGAGCAATTCCTCAGTCGGGTAACTGCGCCCCCCTCTTCCAGGCCTGGGACCCAGCAACGCTCGACCGGCAGTCGACTCGGATTCCCGGCGTCTACATCGGCCGCTGCGCGGCGCGTGTCACAGCGGTGGTGCCCACGAACTGGAGTGCCGCCGACCTCGGTCTCGAGAGCCCTGCCGAAGTCGCCGACCGAATCTTCGCCAGCGACGATGCGGCCGAGTCGTTCCTGCAAAACGTGGTCGACGGTGGTGGGGTGCTGTACGCCGCGGGTCCCAACACCGACGGCGGTCAGGTCGACCTCACGGTCACGATCCTCGACGGTGACTACCGGATCGGCTCGAACCCGACGCAAGTGGTCGCGGAGCTGTCGGCGAACGGCATCACCCTCGCCGACACCGACAGCGAGGTGATCGGCGGTCGCCTCGTTCCGACCTCCACCACCCGAAACGACACCGACGCGACGAAGCGCTACTACATCTCCGATTTCGGCTACGTGATCGAGCTTGTGTTCGTGCTCGACGCCGAAGCGCCGACCGATATCGCCGACCGCATCGCCGACACCGTCCTCGGCTGCTGAGTTCGGCGTCGCCCAGCCCACCGCCCACGCGCATCATCGACGGGCGTTGCATTACGTTGGCCCGATGGCGAAGAAGGACCTGCTCGATGAACTCCGGGTCGATGGCGACCCCGACCTGTCGGAGCGAGACACCGCGGACACCTTCGGCTGGGAACGCGAGGAAGCCGAAGCGTTGTTCGCCGAGGAGATGGTCGAGCTCGTCGAGCTCCAGAAGAAGCTGTTCGCCGACAAGTCAGCGTCGCTGCTCGTCGTGTTGCAGGCAATGGACGCGGCGGGCAAGGACTCCACGATTCGCGCGGTCATGAGCGGCCTCAACCCGGCCGGGGTCGACGTGCAACCGTTCGGCGTACCGACCGAGGAAGAGCGCGGACACGACTACCTGTGGCGAATCCACGCACACGCACCGGAAGATGGCTACATCACGGTCTTCAACCGATCGCACTATGAAGACGTGCTGGTCGTGCGCGTGAAGGGGTTTGCGCCGGAGAAGGTGTGGAAGAAGCGGTACGACCACATCCGCCACTTCGAGCAGATGCTCGTCGACGAAGGCACCCACATCGTCAAGATCTTCCTCAACGTCTCCAAGGACAAGCAGAAGGAGCGTTTCGAGGAGCGGCTCGAGCGACCAGACAAGCGGTGGAAGTTTCGCCTCGGCGACCTCGACGATCGCGCGCTCTGGGATGACTACATGCAGGCGTACGCCGATGCATTGGAGAAGACGTCGACCGACGATGCGCCGTGGTACGTGGTGCCCGCTGACAAGAAGTGGGCGCGCAATGTGTGCATCGCACGCATCTTGCGCCACCACCTCGAGAAGATCGACCCCGAGTACCCCGAACCCGACAGCGACGTCGACTTCGACGCCATCACCGTCGACTGACCCGATTCAGCCGCGAGCGTTGTCGGCGCGTTGCAGGCGACCTTCGCCATCCTGCGGGAGACCGGCGAGCAATGCGACAGAGACCGCGGCGCATCCGAAGCATGCAGCGATCGCCCACCGATAGCTGTCGGTGGTGTCGATCAGCCAGCCCGCGGTGGGCGCTCCGATCAGGGCACCGATTCCGGGCGCTGTGTACAACAGCCCCAGGATCGAACCGAGGCCGGCGACCCCGAGCCGATCGGAGATGACGATCGGACTCAGTGCGACGAAGCCTCCGTATCCGACCCCCAGGACGAGGACGAACAGCACCAACATCGCGTACGACGCCCCTGCGGCGAACCACAAGACGAAGCTGAACCCGGTGATCATCAGGCAGGACCGATAGAGCCGGAACGAACCGAAACGTCGCACGAGCGAGCCGAACCCGACCCTCGAGACCACGCTCGACCCGCCGAGCACGCCGACGAGCACCGCTGCTGCAACGGGACCGATCTCACGCTCTTTTGCGTACTGGCCGACGAACACGAACGGAACGAACAACGCCAGCCCGAGCATCATCGCCGAGAGCGCGAATCGGCGAAAGACGGGGCTGGACAGTGCGTCGGCAAACCGGGACGGTTGCGGTTCACCGTCGCCGGGAGGGCGATCCATGAGTGGCACGCAGGCAAGCAAGAGCAGGGCTCCGCCGACTCCGAAGAAGACGTAGGTGTCGCGCCATCCCCAGCGGTCGATCAGCGCCGCCGACAGCGGCGAGAGGACCGACGTTCCGACACCGATCCCCGCCACAGCGAGGCCGACAGCCACGGCGCGCTGTTCGCGGAACCACCCGCCCACGACCGACACCATCGGCACGTAGCCACACGCCGCAGCCACCCCGACTCCGGCGCCGTACGTGACGTAGCCGAGCCCGAGTGACTGCACCCGGCTCGTGGCCACCAGTCCGACGAACAAACCCACCGCGCCCAGCAGCAACACGACGCGGGGACCGAACCGGTCGGACATCCGGCCGGTGATGATGCTGAGAGAGAAGAACAGGAACGTGGTCACACCGAAGATGACCGCGGTCGCACCCTTGGCCGCATCGAATTCCTCGCTCATCGACTCGAAGAACGCACCGAAGCTGTATGCGATACCGAGCGTCACGCCGGAGGCGAAGAACGCGGCGACGACCGTGAGCCACGCACGCCGCGAATCGATCCCCTGCGCTTCCACGGGGCGACCCTATGGGGCGCGCTCTCGCTCGTCCCGATCGCAGGATCAACCGTGCGACTGGTCGTCGCCGTTCAGGATCTCGTCCAACTTGTCGACCGCAGCCTCGGCTTGGTGGTGCGGAACGAGTATCCGGTACCCGCTCGCCACCTCTGAGACGATGTTGTAGGCGTCGTGTCCGACTGCGTCGAACCCAGCCTCTCGAAGCAGGGTCAGCGCGACGGGTCCACGGGTGATGTGAACGATGCCGACTTCGGTGGGTTCATCGGGATCCACCTCGTCGGACGCTCCGAACCAGCGACGCATGACATCACGAAATCCCATGGCGTCATCCTCGCAGCTCGGGGTACTGACGCCGCGTTGACGCACGCCGTGTTGAGTGATGGTTGAGAGAGCGTCAGCTGGCGCCGGTGCCACGTCGTGACGGGTGACCGGCTCCGGGCGCCGGCTGGGCTCCTCGAATCAGTCGGCCGGGCAATGCGTCGGTCGCTTCACCGTTTCGGTAGGTCTCATGACCAGCGACCACCGTGTGCATCCAGCCATCGGCCCGCTGCAGAAGTCGACGTCCGCCTGCGGGAAGATCATGGGCGATCTCGGGTTTCCGCAACCGCAGTTGGTCGAAGTCGACGACGTTGAGGTCTGCTCGGTAGCCCGGAGCGAGCACACCACGGTCGTCGAGACCAACCGTGCGCGCGGTGCCCTGGCAGTGCCCCTGAACGAGCATCGGCAAGTCGATCGTGCCTCGTTCTCGATCGCGGCCCCAGTAGTGCAACAGCGTCGTCGGAAAACTGCCGTCGCAGATCGTGCCGACGTGTGCACCTCCGTCACCCAGCCCCGGCACCGTGTGGGGGTGCGTGAGCATCTCGTGCAGCACATCGAGACTGCCATCCACGTAGTTGAGGAACGGGAGGTACAACATCCCCGACCCATCACCGGCGTCGCCGAGCATCACGTCCAGTGCGAGCTCCTCAGGCGACACGCCCGCCCGCGCCGCTCGAGCAGCGATCGAATCTTCGAGACCCGGTTCGTAGTCGGGTTCGTCGGCCATCTCGAAGAGCAGCTCGAACTTGTGGATCAGTGACCCCCCGAGCTTGTCCCGATTGCGCTCGCTGAGCTGCTCGCGATGTCGGGACAACAGCCGGTCCCGGAACGACGCATCGCGCAGTGCAGCGATCCGCTCCTCGAGCGGACGGTCAGCGATCTCGGCGTAGACGCTGTTCGTCAGGAACGGGTGCAACGTGAGTTCCAGGCCGAGGATGAGGCCGACCGCACGAGCAGCGACCTGACCGGTCATCGTGAAGCCATCGGCGTTGGCAGCGCTGATGTGGTCGAGGATCGAACGATACGCATCGGGAACCATCGGGTTGCACGCAACCGAGATCGACATCGGCCGGCCCGATCGGGAGACCATCGCCCGCAGTGTGGCGAACTCGTCCTCCACATCGAGGAAGTCGGAGACGACCTGCAGCACGCCCGTGCCCGACGCTCCGACGCCTTCGGCGATGCCGATGAGCTCATCGGGCGCCGCTGTCAGCGTCGGGGTGTAGGCACCGGTCGACGTCTTGTGGTTCCGCGTACGGCTGGTCGTGAATCCGAGTCCGCCGGCGAGGATCCCGTCGCGGGCCAGGTCCGCCATCGCCGCGATGTCGTTCGGTGTGGCATCTTCGTGGTTGGCACCGCGCTCACCCATGACATGAAGTCGCAGGGCGCCGTGAGGCACTTGCGCGGCGACGTCGATGTCGTGCGCACGTGCGTCGACAGCATCGAGGAACTCGGCAAACGAATTCCAATCCCAGGCGAGACCTTCGTGAAGTGCCGCGCCGGGAATGTCCTCGACGCCTTCCATCAACTCGATCAGTTTGTCGTGGTCGGCGTCGTGCACCGGAGCGAACCCCACGCCACAATTGCCCATCACGACGGTGGTGACGCCGTGCCACGACGACGGTTGCATTCGTTCTTCCCACGTTGCTTGGCCGTCGTAGTGCGCATGGATGTCGACGATGCCGGGGATCACGAGCGCTCCGTCGGCATCGATCTCCTGTGCTCCCGAGCCTGCAACGTCGCCGACGTCGACCACCAGACCGTCGCGCACTGCGACGTCGGCGGACCGGGCGGGCGCGCCGGTTCCATCGATCACTTCGCCACCGCGCACCACGAGATCGAACTCAGCCATGCTCCATGCTCGCACGCACGTCGCCAGCTCGGCCCAGCGGACCGCACCAGAGCGTCAGCCCACGAGGTGCGAGACGAGTCGAACCCGTCGGACCTGGCTGCCGGATGTGGCCGAACACGTAGTCGGCGGCGAGACTCGTGCAATGCAGGAACTGAGCGGCAGGACAGCGGTCATCACCGGCGGTGCGAGCGGGATCGGGTTGGCCATGGCCCATCGGTTCGGCGCTGCAGGGATGAACCTCGTGCTCGGTGACGTCGAACCTGCTGCGCTCGACGCAGCCACGACCGAATTGTCTGACGCCGGGTTCGAGGTCGTCTCGATGCAACTCGACGTACGCGACCTGGACGGAGTTCGAGCGTTGGAGAGCTTTGCCCGCGAGAGCTTCGGCAACGTGCACCTGTTGTGCAACAACGCCGGCGTCGGTGCGGGCGGGCCGGTGGGCGACCCGGACAACCTCGACCTGTGGAAGTGGACCATCGACATCAACCTGTGGGGAGTCATCTACGGCTGCAAGGTCTTCATGCCGGGG
>CALIOL010000181.1 GCA_938044705.1 uncultured Ilumatobacter sp.
CCACCAACTCGACGACGGCTCGTTCCGCATCAACGGGACCTTGCGCCACGACGAGTTCGAGGAGTGCACCGGTACGGCGTTGCCCGAAGGGGACTGGCAGACCGTTGCCGGGTACGTCATCGCTGCGCTGGACGAGATCCCTGCGGTGGGTGACCGGGTCAACACCGAGATCGGCCAGTTCGAAGTGCTGTCGATGGACGCATACGCCATCGACACGTTGCGAGTACGCCTCAACGCCGACGCCTCCTGATCGCCCGAAGGAGCGTCGAGCAACCGGACGCAGGGACGCTGAGGGCTGTCGTAGTGTCGACGAGATGGCCCTTTCAACAGACCCGAAGTCGGTTGCGGTGCGATACCTCGACGTCGCACACGAGGCGGTGCTGTGGAAGCTTGAGGGTTTGAGTGAGTACGACCTTCGGCGGCCGCTCACGCCGACCGGCAGCAACTTGCTCGGCCTCGTCAAGCACCTGGCGACGGTCGAACTCGGCTACTTCGGGGTGGTGTTCGGTCGCGAGCACGGACTCGAACTCGCCGAGTACGACGAGAACGAGCCCAGGGCCGACATGTACGCCCGCGCCGACGAGTCGAGCGGCGAGGTGTTGGAGCTGTTCCGGGCGGCGCGAGACCATGCGGTCGCCACGATCGAGGCGCTCGACCTCGACGCCCCCGGTCATGTCCCCTGGTGGGGTGACAACAATCCGATCAGTCTGCAGCTGATCATCGTGCACATGACCACCGAGATGTACCGGCACCTCGGCCAGATCGACATCATGCGCGAGGGGCTCGATGGTGCCGTCGGCCTGCGAGAGGGCAACCACAACACAGCGCCCGGTGATGACGACTTCTGGCCGACGTACGTCGCAAAGCTCGACCAAATCGCTGAGGGGTTTCGAGACGTCGAACAGTGATGCGGATGCCGAGCTGGAGGCGTCGGTCCGGTGCCTGGTGTCCGAGGCGTGCCCCGTGGATGGGCGTGTGTGTGCGTACGCCCGCTGTTTCGTGGCGACGTTTTGCCGAAATGAGTGGCCAAGGTTAGGTTCGGCGGGTGACTCTGAGACGAACGAATGCTCGGCGGTGGCGGGCGACCATTGCGTTCGCAGCTGGGATCGCTGCGATGGTCCCGGGCACAGCGTCGGCCGGAGAGCCTGTTGCCGTCGATGTCGCCCGTCAGGCAGCGATCATCTCTGACGAGGAAGTCGATGGGAGGCCACTGGAGTTCGGAGCCCTCGTGTTCGACCCGACGATCGAGGCGCCGGTTGGGATTCCCGGCACGAACGAAGTGGTCGGCGTACTCGAAGGTGATCGCCGTGTCGCTCGCCTCGATGTACGAACCGGCCGACTCCAAATCGGGGACTCGGTTCCGCACACGTCCGGGTTTCGGAAGTTGCCGACCATCACCTCGGATGGGCAATCGGTCGTCGTGTTCAGTACCGACACCAACCGGGTCGTTCGTGCCCATCGCTACAACCTGGAAACGCTGAGCCTTGGTTCCACCGTCAATCTCACGCCGGCGCTCGGCGCGAACGAGGTCGTCTTTGGGGCGCACGCCGTTGCTGGAGGCGGTGACGCGATTGTCGTACATGGTCGGCGCATTGCGTTTCTCGTCGACGAGATTGGAATCGCTCCCAACCGGGTCGTCACTGCCAGTGAGCTGTACGACGTGGACGCATCCGTCCCCGGTCGGGCCGTGGTGAGCGTCGGCGTTGATGACGACATCGACATCGACTCGCTGGGCGGGATCCACGCGCTGGAGATTGACGATCAAGGTCTGACGCTTGGTGAGCGGATCATCGAAGGATTTGCTGACTTCGACGGGCTGTTCGTGCGTGGCGACGAGATCGTCACTCAGAACGCCGTGCATGATCTCGACGGCAACCGACTTCGAACGGCGACGCCGTTTGACCTCGCGATCGACGACCCGACCGAGCCCCTGAGGTACACGCATGCTGACAGCTCGCCAGTCGTCGTCTTCGACGAGGTCGACGGTGAGGCGTTGACCGAGGGCCGTGAATGCCGCTTCTCTTCGGGATACGTGGTCATCGGCAATGGGCTGGCGGCGAAGCGAGGTGCGGTGGGCGGCACCGTCATCGTCAACGTTCTCGATGCATGCGGTTCGTATGGTGAATTCACGCCTGTCGACCCTGCGCGAGTTCTCGACACCCGCACCGGGCAGGGGCTCGGAGGTGCACCGGCGCGAATCAACGGTGGCGACACCCTTAGGGTCAAGATTCATGGGTTCGCTGGCGTGCCCGAGGACGGGGTCGAATCGGTGGTGCTGAACGTGACGGGTCTTCGTCAGCGAGACACCGAAGGAGTGTTGAACTTCGTCACCGTCTGGCCGGCAGGGTTCGAGCAGCCAACAGTGTCGAATCTCAACATCGGTGAGAACGAAGTCGTCGGCAACATGGTGACGGTGTCGACTGCGGCGGGAGGATTCGTCGACGTCTACAGCGACGTCGGGACCATGGATCTCACCATCGACGTGATGGGCTACTTCGCCTCGGCGACAGCGCCGGCCGCAGCCCGATTCCAGAACGTCGACAACGTGCGCCTTGTGGACACTCGGGAAACGGGTACCCCGCTCGGTGAAGGACGTCGGTTGACCGTGGATGCGAGCGAATCTCGGGTCGTTCAAGAAACGGTCGCCGATGAGATCGTTGCGCTCGTCGTCAACGTCACGGCGGTCCAGCCGACGAAGCGGAGCCATTTCCGGATCTTCCCGAACGGGGCGCCAGTGCCGGATGCATCGTCAGCCAACTTCGAGGCGCGGCGGAACACCAACCGACTCGTCACCGTGAAGTCGGCTGGTGGTGCGATTGACGTGTGGAACAGCGAAGGCGAAACTCACCTCACCGTCGACCTCGTCGGGGTCTACGTCGATGGAGGCGGTTTCGTGCCGGCCGGAGGTCGGTTCATCGGCTTGGTGCCGTTTCGCGAGCTCGACACCCGCGTCGACAGTCCATTCGAGGGGAACGGCTCCATCCCGGAAGAGTTCTTGATCTCGATGCCGGGTTGGCGGTCACACATCGAACTGGTCGTCAACCTGACGGCGATCCGGCCGACGAGGACCGGGTTTCTCTCGGCCGGTCCGTGGACGGGCGACTTCGAACCATTCCTGGAGACGTCGGCGTTGAACTTCGGTCCCAACGCTGTCGTGGCCAACCAGTCGATCATTCGCACATCGTCCGATGGTGAGATCGGGGTCTTCAACGGCGCCGGAAATACCCACGTGGCAATGGACGTGTTCGGGTTCTACACGCCGTAGCGCCCCGAGGTCGTGCTGGCGAACGCCTGTTCGTTCGGGGTAGAATCTGATCCATGACCGACGTCGCTGAACCAGGAGTCGAGCCTGTGGGGAACGCTGCGAAGATCGAGCAGGACCTGCTTCTCCTCGACGGTGACGTGCAAGCCGAGAATTACGGCGTGGGCGAAGACCGCAAGTTCAAGGTCGAGTCGGAGTGGGAACCCGCAGGGGCTCAGCCCGCGGCAATCGAAGCGCTGTCCAAGGGTGTGGACGAGGGGCAGCGCTTCCAGACGCTGCTCGGCATCACCGGGTCCGGCAAGTCGGCCACGATTGCGTGGACGATCGAGAAGACGCAGCGGCCCACGCTGATCCTTGCGCCGAACAAGTCGCTCGCCGCGCAGCTGGCCCAGGAGATGCGTGACTTCTTCCCGAACAACCGGGTCGAGTACTTCGTGTCGTACTACGACTACTACCAACCCGAGGCGTACATCCCGTCGAGCGACACCTTCATCGAGAAGGACTCGTCGGTGAACGACGAGATCGACCGGTTGCGTCACTCTGCTACCGCAGCGCTGCTGACCCGTCGCGACACGATCGTCGTCGCGTCGGTGTCGTGCATCTATGGCATGGGGAACCCCGAGGAGTACCGCGGGCACCTGCTCGATCTCAATGTTGGCGTCGACTACGACATGCGCTCGATCCTGCGTCGGCTCGTCGACATGCAGTACGACCGCAACGACATGACCCTCGGCCGCGGCAACTTCCGAGTCCGGGGTGACACCATCGAGGTTCACCCCGCCTACGAGGAAAACGTGCTGCGTGTCGAGATGTTCGGCGACACCATCGAGCGCATCACCACGATCGACCCGATCACCGGGGAGAACCTGCGTGATCTCGATCGCGCCTACGTCTTCCCGGCCACGCACTACGCCACGTCGGCAGAACGTCTGCAGACGGCGATGGGCAAGATCGAGAATGAGCTGCAGGTGCGGCTCAAGGAGTTCGAAGAGCAAGACAAATTGCTCGAAGCCCAACGACTTCGCATGCGGACGTCGTACGACCTCGAGATGATGAGCGAAGTCGGCTACTGCAACGGCATCGAGAACTACTCGATGCACATGGACGGACGCGAGTACGGCGAGCCCCCGTTCACCCTGCTCGACTACTTCCCCGAGGACTATCTGCTGGTCATCGACGAGAGTCACGTCGCGGTGCCCCAGCTCCATGGTCAATACGCAGGAGACCGAAGTCGTAAGGACATGCTCGTCGAGCACGGTTTCCGGCTTCCGTCGGCTCGAGACAACCGGCCCCTCACGTTCGAAGAAGTGCTCGGGCGCGTCAATCAAGGCATCTTCGTCTCGGCAACGCCGTCCGAGTACGAGACGCGCGTGTCGACCAACCTCGTCGAGCAAGTCATCCGACCGACCGGCCTCGTCGACCCCGAAGTGATCGTGAAACCCACCAAGGGCCAGATCGACGACTTGATGGAGCTGGTCAATGGGCGCATCGCCATGGGGGACCGGGCGCTCGTCACGACGCTGACCAAGAAGATGGCCGAGGACCTCACCGACTACCTCCTCGAACAAGGGCTGCGAGTCCGGTACCTGCACTCCAACATCGACACCATTCAGCGCATCGAGATCCTCCGCGCGCTGCGTCTCGGCGAGTTCGACGTACTGGTGGGCATCAACCTCTTGCGCGAGGGTCTCGACCTGCCCGAAGTCTCGCTCGTCTGCATTCTCGACGCTGACAAAGAAGGCTTCCTGCGCTCCGAGACGTCGCTGATCCAGATGATCGGCCGTGCCGCTCGAAACGTCGACGGCCAAGTCGTGATGTACGCCGACAAGATCACCGACTCGATGCAGACAGCGATCGACACCACCCAGGAGCGTCGCAAGGTCCAGCTCGCGTACAACGAAGAGCACGGAATCAACCCCGAGACCATTCGCAAAGCAGTCGGGGACATCTTGTCGATGCTGCGAGGGCCCGAAGATCGCGCACCGGTGCCGGGCAAGGACCGCCGCCGTCAACGCGAGCGCGACAAGGTGCAGAGCGAGTTGAAGAATCTGCCGCAGCAGGAGCTGACGCGCCTGATCCAGACCCTCGAAGAAGAAATGCACGCCGCTTCTGCCGACCTCAAGTTCGAGTACGCGGCGAAGCTGCGCGACGAGATCAACGATCTGCGTCGTCAAGTGGTGGATGCCGGCTGACCAGCTTGGTCGATCAGGCGTGAGCGCACGCGCTAGCTCTTCGGCAGTTTAGAAACCCGCAGTATCGGCCGATGACATCGTTGATGGACTCGGTGTTCCGGAACCGTGCGGGGGATGCTCCGAGGGCTGCGCAAATCGGTCGCGGCCTCGAACAGCCGGTTTCACCGAGAGACGCGTATGTAATCGCACGGTTCATCGCCTTCGCAGCGCTTGCGCTGGTGGCATGGAGCTTTCAGGACGGGGCGACGTCGCAGCGTCTCGCGTTGTTGCTTGTCGGCGCCGCAATTGCCCAGCCGGCGCTTCCGCTCTTCGGGAGCGATCAGGACTCGTATCGACTCGTGCAAGTCATTTCGGACGTGCTCACCTCTGCGATCGCAGTGTTTCTCGCTCCGGCGTACTTCTGGCTCGGCGTGGTCGGGGTGGCGTCGATCGTCGCCAACTTTGCCGTTCTGACTCCAATGCGCAGATACGTCCCTGTAGCGATCTGCTCGGTCGCCGCAATCGGTGCGGCCGGTGCGTTGACGGGGATCGATCAGTTCGCTCGCGCCGCCCTGCTGTTGGCGATTCTCGCGGCAGGCCATGGCTACATGGGCGCTCGAACGCGCCAATCGATGGGCGCAGCTCGTGGCGATGTCCTCGAGGCGATCAGCGCCGCAGGCGGATTCGCGTACGTTTGTGACCTGCAGACTGGACGCATCGTGGACGTCGCGGGTGACGTCGAGCGCGTCGTCGGGTGGGATACGGACTCTTGGAAGCTGGTCGACCACCGAGATCTCATCCATCCGGACGATCTGTCCGGATTCTGGCTCGATTTCGACGATGCGAAGGTCGGCGAATACGCGGACCGAACCGCACGCTTTCGGCGCCCAGACGGCACATGGGTCTGGATCCGCGATCTGACGCGCGTTGTCACGATCGCAGGGCGTCGCTCCCTCCGCGGGTTCAGCATCGACGTGTCCTCCCAGCAGGACGGCCTCGCCAGAGTCGAGAACGAGGCGGCAACCGACGAGCTGACCGGACTTCCCAACCGGCGAGCTCTCCTTGCAGAGTTGGCTGTGCGCGAGCATCAGGTGGGCCATCATCTCGTCCTGATCGACCTGAACCGTTTCAAGGAGGTCAACGACACGCTCGGACACGACGCTGGAGACGAATTGTTGGAGGTCGTTGCTGATCGCGTCTCCGCATGCCTCGGCCCGACTGATGTGCTGGCTCGGCTGGGAGGAGACGAATTCGCCATCATCTTCGACGGCGAACTCGACGAGGTGCACGTGGCCGCTGAAGTAGAACGAGTTGCGTTCGAGGTCGAACGGCCGGTGGAAGTCTCTGGAGTCGTGGTCACGGTTTCGTTGTCGGCGGGAATCGTTCGTGCCGAACAGGGGGCAAGCGACCCAGTCACGATGCTTCGCCACTCGGACATCTCGATGTATGCGGCCAAGCGCACCGGCGTCACGTCTGTGCTCTTCGACCGAGCGCTCGAAGCCGTGACGAGCCGACAGGCTGCGATCATCGGTTCGCTGAGGGAAGCCCTCGACTCGGGCGACCTGTGCCTCCACTTCCAGCCGATCATGGACGTCGGCACCGGGGTGATGGCGGGCGTCGAGGGACTCGCCCGGTGGGATCACCCCGACTTCGGACTGTTGACCCCTGAGGCGTTCCTGAACACCGTGTTGATGTCGGAGCAGTCGGGTGAGTTCACACGTCGCATGGTCCTCCATGGAGTGGCCGCCGCCAGCGAGCTGGTCTCAGCAGGAATCGACGTCACCGTCGCTGTGAACCTGCCGGTGCGAGTCCTCGAGGATCCGGCCTTTGACCGGTTCGTGCTCGAGTCGTGCGACGCCCATGGAGTCGACACTGGACGACTCGTCTTCGAGATTGCCGAGCAGGACATTCACGACACGGTGTCGATCACGTCAGCGATCGACCGAGTCGTCCAGATGGGTTCGACGATCTCGGTCGATGACTTCGGAACCGGACATGCGACCTTTGAGCGACTCCGCTGGGGCAACGTCGAGCAGCTGAAGCTTGGCAACGAGGCGATTCGCGACGCGGTGGAACGCTCCCGCGACCGGGCAATCCTCAAGTCGGTGCTCGGTTTGGCGGTCGAACTCGGGTACTCCGTGGTCGCGGAAGGAGTCGAGACGCACGAGCAACTCGATCTCCTTCGGACGTTCGGGTGTCCGTTGGTGCAGGGCTACCTCTTTGCTCCGGCGATGCCGATCGATGCGGTCATCGAGTTCGCAGCAGCGCAACGAGGTCGCGGTGAAGCCGGGCGAGTCTCCTCGGTGCCTCCGAGGCCGTTCGACTGACATCGCAATACCCTTCGAACATGATCGAAATCCACACGTTGGAAGAATTCGACGGCCACATCGAGCGGGCACAGTCGCTCGAAGGTGTCGTGGTCCAGGGCGTCGACCTGTCGGATCGCTCCAGGCAGATCCGAGGCGTGTCGTGCGTCGGCGGCACGTTTCTCGGTTGTCGTCTGATCGGTGACGCCTTGGAACATGTCGTCGATGGCGGGGCGGTCGTCTTTCCTCGTTTGCCGGCGATTCCGTTCGATCCGTACCGCCCGCATCTGTACGAGCAGGGCGAGTTGCTCGCTGGGTGGGTCCCCGGCCAGTCGAGCTCGTTCGACGAGGAAGCGCTCGACTCTCGGATCTACGCGTGGTCCTCGCAGCACCCGAAGGGCCAACCGTTGCCGGTCCTGGACGCGTTGGCGCGTCGACTCCACGACCACGCGATCGACGATGCGCTCGGGGCTCACCTGCGCAGCCAACCCGAGGTCGTGGCGGTCATGGGCGGGCACTCGATGAAGCGTGACGAGCCTGCATACCGCCTGGTTGCCGAACTCGGCCGCTCGATGGCGCGAGAAGGCTGGCACGTCGCGACCGGGGGCGGCCCCGGTGCGATGGAGGCGGCAAATCTGGGTGCTTGGCTGGCGCCTCAGCCCGACAGCGCATTGGACGCCGCTCTGGAGCTCTTGATCGACGAACTCGAGTACAGCAACGCTGATCGATATCTGAGTGCCGGCCAGGCGGTCCTCGACAGGTTTCCCGATGGTGCGTCGAGCCTCGCGGTCCCGACCTGGTTCTACGGCCACGAGCCGACGAACCAGTTTGCGACGCACGTTGCCAAGTACTTCGCGAACTCCATTCGCGAAGACGGACTGCTGGCGATCGCCACGCGTGGTGTGGTCTTCGCGCCCGGAGCGGCCGGAACCACCCAAGAAGTCTTCCAGGACGCCACGCAGAATCACTATGCGGTGTTCGAGAACGCGAGCCCGATGGTCTTTCTCGACCGGACCTTTTGGAACGAGACGCTTCCAGCCGAACCACTGCTCCGAACGCTTGCGGCCGACCGCCCGTACGCGTCACTGATCGGGTCTGCGGACTCCGCCGACGAAGCCATGGACTTCTTGCGGAGTCATCCTCGGATCGACTTCTAGCACCTGTTGGGTAAGCCGTTGCCTTCCCGCTACCTTCTGTTCACCTCCTCGTCGGTGCGTCGCGAGGGGTGTGAGGGACGGAATCTTCTGTATGTGGAAAGCGATATCTGCGCTGTGCGTAGCAGGACTTCTCGCTGCGTGTTCTTCTTCTGATGCTTCGGATCCAGGAGTCGCGGAATCGGTAGCCCCGCTTGAGGAACCGGACGACGCCACCGTTGACCAATCGCCGTCGGAGGCAGAGTCTGACGACGGCGAGGAATCGAGCGGCGACGGTGACGACGACCGAGCCGAGAGCGATGACGAAGGAAGTGCCGCGGGTGGGGAGGAAGAGGACTTCCTTTACGCAACCGAGGACGCAACGGTGTTGTTCGATCCAAGCGTGGTCCACACCTTCGACATCAACCTCGCCCCGGAAGCACTCGCCGAGCTCGATGCCGAACCTGCCGCCGAGGAGTACGTCGAAGGGTCACTGACCTTCAACGGCGAAACCCTCGAGAGCGTCGGGGTGCGGTACAAAGGGTCGGTCGGCGCGTTCGTGGGGTGCACCGATGGGCCGAACCCGTTCAGCCCGAGTGGCCCCAAGACGTGCACGAAACTGTCGCTGAAGTTGCGGATCAATTGGAACGGGGCAGACACCGAGTTCTATGGCCAGCGCCGTGTGCAACTCCACGCAATGAATCTGGACGAGTCGCTGTTGCGCGAACGCCTCGGCTACGAGATGTTCCGCTCGGTGGGCGTGGCTGCGCCGCGGAGTACCCACGCCCGGGTCAACGTCAATGGCGAGTTCGTCGGTCTGTTCGCCCTCGTCGAGCAAGTCGATGGACGCTTCACGCGTGACCGGTTCGACGACGGAACCGGCAATCTCTACAAAGAGGTGTGGCCATTCGACCAATCGGGCGCGGTGACCTCGTCGGAAGCGCTGATCGACGGGTTGGAGACCAACGAGGACGACGAGGATCTGTCGGTCGAGATCATCCAGTCGTTTGCACAGCAACTGTTGGATGCCAATGCAGCGAACGATCCGGATGCCGCCCGCCAAGTGCTCGGCGAGCGAACGGACCTGGACACGCTCATCTCCTACGCAGTCGTCGACCGTGCGATCAACCACGACGACGGCCCCTTCCACTGGTACTGCGATGGCGGTCCGTGCGAGCCCCACAACTTCTACCTGTACGAGGACCCGTCGTCGCAACAGGTCCACATCATTGCGTGGGACCTCGATAACGCCTGGCGCACCAACGGCATCGTCTACGAAGCCGTCGGCATCGCCGACGGCTGGGGAGCGACCAGCAACGACTGCGAGCCGTTCCCGTTCGGTCAGTTCAACTTCATGCAGGTCTCAGCGGCATGCGATCCGTTCGTCGCGGCATGGTCGTCGCTCGACGCTGAGTTCGCAGCAGCCGACGCAGCGTTCCGGAGCGGACCATTCGCTCCGGACAACGTTCGGTCGCTGATCGATGAATGGTCCGCACAGATCGAGCCGATCGTCGCCGAGGCTTCGGCTGCGCACGCTGATGCACCAACGGTCGAAGAGTGGCGTGCAGGCGTCGATGCGTTGATCAACGACTTCGTCGTGCCCGCAGAGCAGGAGAGCTAAGTGCCCGCATCCGTCATGATCCCGATCGATGTGGTGGCTGTGCTCCTCCTTGTCTTCGGGCTGTACTTCCCTCGACATGGCCGTCGCGACATGGTCGTCGCGCTGTTGGGTATCAACGTCGGCGTGCTCGCGGTTGCGACCGTTCTCTCCGGCTCGTCAGCAACCGCCGGACTCGGTTTGGGACTGTTCGGTGTCCTGTCCATCATTCGACTGCGGTCGCAGGAGTTGGATCAAGAAGAGGTCGTCTATTACTTCACGGCCTTGGCGCTGGGCCTCATCGGCGGAATTCGCGTCGACCCGGCGTGGATCGCCCCGTCGCTGGTGGCAGCAATGCTGTTCGTCATCTTCGTTGGCGACCACCCGCGATTGTTCGCGCAGACCCGGAGCCAGATCGTGACGCTCGATCGCGCGTACGCCAGCGAACCAGAGCTGACGGTTCGCCTCGCAGAGCTGCTCGACGCCGACATTCGTCGTGTCAAGGTCAAGCGACTCAATCTGGTGAATGACACGACCGTCGTCGCCGTCCGCTACGTCATGCGCTCGGCGACATGACCAACGCCGGTGCCGGAGGGTTCTTCGAACGGGTCGGTTCGATGGCACCGGTCAGCCTTGCAGAGCTCAACAGCGGCGCAGAGTTGCTCACTCGGACGGATCGTAAGTACATCGTGTCGACGGAACAATCGACCGAGCTGATCGCTGCGTTCGCAGACCACTGTGCGGTGTTGGAGATGGATGCACGACGTTCGTTCTCCTATGCGACCACCTACCACGACACTCCCGCACGTCGGCTCTACCGGGACACTGCGCACCGCCGTCCGCAGCGATTCAAAGTCCGGCTTCGGGAGTACATCGACTCCGGACTCTGGATGCTGGAGGTCAAGACCAAGAACGGGCGCGGCCGGACCGTGAAACACCGAATGAACGTCGCTGGGTTCTCGACTCCTCCGCAAACGGCGCACGGACCACTCACCGATGAGATGGTGGCGGCGATCGACGGTGTGTTGGACACGGATCTGACGATGTTGCTCGAGCCGGCGCTGCGCATCGACTTTCAGCGAACCACGCTGCTCACCGACGCAGGGGCATCGCGTTGCACGATCGATATCGGTCTACGAGGTACGGACCCCCACGGGCGGGCGGTCGCTCCCGACATGATCGTGATCGAGACGAAGTCTGCAGATCGAGCGAGTGAGATCGATCGGTGGTTGTGGGCGCACGGCACCCGGCCGGCACGAATGAGCAAGTACTGCACGCTGACCGCAGCCCTCGACTCCTCCCTGCCAGCGAACCACTGGCACCGCCAGCTCAACACGTACTTCGCGCCGCGACTGAGCCCTGCGGTCTGACTGTGACCGGGTCACTCGAACGACTTGGTGAACAGCTCGGCCAGAGACTCCAGGTCACCGGGACGTGTGTGCGGCGAATTCTCGAGTGGCGAGCCGGTGCGCGTTGGCAGGAACGGTCGTTCCGATCGCTCTAACATCGCAGCGAGCGTGAGGAGTCCCACGCCGCCGACAGCGATCCAGATCCACGTCGGAGCTGCTGCGAGTCGGTCGCCGACGGAGATGACGCCGGTTGCGAGCAGCCCGGCAGTCCCGAAGACAAGTGGCGACGCCAGTCGACGGGCGCCGCCGACGCCGATGGAGATCACACCGATGACCAGGGCACCGAATGTGGCCCAGTCTGCGTCGGATCGCGTTTGGGCGATGAGCAGCCAGGCGAAGGTGAGGCCGAGTCCGGGGGAGTAGGCGAGCCATGTGGACGTCCGTTGAACGGTGCGTAGTCCCGCTCCGCCCGCGAGCAGTCCGAGTGCGGCGGCGCCGAGCGCGACGTCTTGTCCGCTGGCGCCGTACGGGGCGATCCGGTCGATGACGAGGTCATTCGTTCCGGTCGTCCACCACAAGCTCAACAACCCGGTTCCTGCCAGTCCGGCCGCCCAGGCGGCGAGCGTGACACGATGGAATGCGACGGCGTAGATCCACACCTGAGCAGCGAACAGCGTGATCGCGAGCGACACGCCAGGGGCGCTCGAAGTGACTGCGATCGACGCGGCACCGAAGCCAAGTGCCACGGCGAGTGTGTCGCCAGCGTTCCAGCCGGTGCGTCGCATCGTGAGACAGGTCGCGGCGATCGCTGCGAGCGCGATCGCAGCAGCGAGTGCCGCTCGGTCGGATGGCCATTGCGGTGCGAGCAGCGCACAGCCGAGCAGCGCTGGCACGGAGACGGCGTACCGCCCGAGTTCCGTTCGGTGCCACGCGAGCAGCGCAACGACGACGATGCCGAGGGAGGCAACGATGAACACGGTCGCCACGCTGGGATCAGCGTCCGAGGTGGCCACCGCGAGGAGTGCCAACGTCGCGTGAAGCACCGTGATGGCAAGCCAGGAACGCCAGCTCGTCACTGTCGTCGTCAGCCCCCAGGCCGCAAGCGCAGCGGCTGCGACGATGACCAAGTCGGCGGACGTCGCTGCGACCGCTGCGACGAATGCGGCCGAGCAAGCGGCGCGCAGGATGTCGTCGAGGAGCGCAGTGCGTTCGACGGTCGTTGCTAGAAACACCATGGCGGCGAGAGCCACGGCGGATGGCAGCACGAGCTCACCGGCCAACGGCGCACCGGTGGGACCGTCGATCCACTTGACCCAGATCAGGACGATCGGAGCGATCATCGACGCGCCGCCGAGCATCGCGGCGAGCGGGGTACGTGCTTGGCCCGCCCACCTCGAGAAGATGGAGTGTTCGCCGCCGAGCGCCACCACGCCGACGAGCAGCGTGGCTGCGGGCGGCACACTCAACCAGATCGAGAGGGCAGGCAGCGTTTCGAACAGTGCCCAAACACCCGAATACGCAAGCACCGCCAGGGAGCTCGCTGCGATGTCCGCACGCCGTGAGATCTGGCCGTTCACCGCAATGGTGAGCCCAGCGATCAGCGTCGAGACCGGGACCACCCAGTCCTCGACGGAGACGACGCCGACACGTTCGAGAACGCCGGGGCCGATGCCGGATTCAGCGAGCAGCCACAGCGCCGGGACGAACGGAACGAGTGCAGCCAACACGAAGCTCCGGCGGCGTGCACCCAAGATGAGGGCGACGACCGCGGCGCCCGCTCCGAGAACGGCTGCCGGTGTGTCGATGATGTCCGCAAGGCCGGTGACGAGCAAGCCGGTAGCGACGACGGTGGCAGCCTTCAGCGTGCGAAGTTGCCATCGGCGCGACTGCAGTTCGCACGCGAGAAGCGCCGCTCCTCCCCCGATGGTGATGCACAGCGGCCAGCGACCTTCGAGCGCTGCGGTGGCGGCGATACCCACGGGTGCGGTGATGCACGCGGCGAGTCCGGCGAGCGACGTCGCTGTCGTCGGAAGACGATCCCTCGACGCCTCGGCAGCGAAGTAGACCGCAAACAGTGCCCCGACGAGGCCGGCGAACCGGGCGGTCGGCCCGATCGCGGCCCACTGTCCCGAAACGACGACCACGGACGCGACGAGCAGCAGGCTGCAACCGGTGACCGCGAGCCAGCCCGGTCCCGAGAGCAGCGGAAGGGTGGGGCCGCCAGGCACGATCGAACCGGGGTCCGGCGGAGGTGCCGTTGTCTCGGGCGGTGGTAGGTCTCGTGGAGGCCGTAGGTCGATCATGGTGTCCACATGCGTCGACGGTGACGAATGTGGCCATCCGGCGAATCCCCCAGGTCGACCTGGGGGATCCCCAGCAGCACTCGCTCACGCGAGGTTCGAACGTGGTCAGTCGAGTCCGTGTTCGACGGCGTAGCGAACGAGATCGCTTCGGCGACTGAGATGCAGCTTGCCGAGAATGTTGCGGACGTGGTTCTCGGCAGTCTTGGGTGAGATCGAGAGTTCGCTCCCCAGCTCCTTGTACGTGTGGCCGCGTGCGACCAACTGCAGCACTTGGCGTTCGCGATCGGTGAGCGGATTGGTATCGGTCGACTTCGCCATTCGACGGAACTCGCCGAGCACCAGCGCAGCGAGCGACGGCGAGAAAACCGGTTCGCCCGCGGCAGCAGCGACGAGCGACGAGCGCACATCGTCGATCGGGGAGTTCTTCAGGAGATACCCCGCCGCACCAGCAGCGACTGCATCGAGGAGATCCCGTTCTGCTTCGCTCACGGTCAGGATGACGATCGGACACACCGTGGCACAGGCCTGCACCACGGCGAGCCCGCCACCGCGCGGCATGTGCAGGTCGCTCACGACGAGGTCGGGTTGGCGGGCACTGATCACGTCGATCGCCCCTTCCGCGTCGTCAGCCTCGCCGACCACCTCGAATTGCTCACCCAGCTCGCTGCGCATGCCTGACCGAACGATCGCGTGGTCGTCAGCGAGGACCGTTCGGATCGGTGGGGGAGGAACGTCTGCAGAGGCGGTCATCGGCTCCAGACTCTCACTTCGGTACCGGTGCTCGGTGCACTCACGATGTCGACGCGGCCGCCGATGGCTTCGACGCGTCGGGTGATCGATCCGTCGAGACCCTGCCCTCGTCGGATCGACTGCGGATCGAACCCGGCACCGTCGTCGCGGACACTGGCGAAGACCTGGCCGTCGTCGTCCGTTTCGACGTACACGATGATCGACGTGGCACTTGCGTGCTTGATTGCATTGGTCACGCCTTCGCCGACCGCCCCGGCGATGGCCTCCTGACCCTCAGTGTCGACGTTGCAGCCCAAGTCCAGGACGTTGACGGTCACATCGATGTCGTGGTCTCGCGTCGATCGCTCGACGGCCAGACGAATGCGTCCTTCGAGGTCATCGGCCGGGAGCGCGGAGGCACCGAAGAGGAAACGCCGGAGATCGCGGTCTGCGTGGCGTGCAGCTTGAGCGAGTTCGGGGTCGTCGTCGCCTGTTCGATGCTCGACGAGCGCAAGTGTCTGCAGGACGGTGTCATGGAGGACGAGCGCTACTTCGTCGCGGGCGCGCTGATCGGCGATCTTGCCTTCGACACGTCGTAGCAGACGGCCGAGCCACCCGAACAGTGCGCCAGCGCAAGCGAAGAAGATCGAGGTGGCGACGATCGAGAACGTGTGGCGAAGCGACCACGGCGCAAACGCATTGAGTTCAGCGGCCCACAACTCGGCGGGGCCGATCAACACACCCAACGACGCGGCGATCCACGGACCGAAGGTCAACCCGGCGGTCGCGAGCGCGATGAGCGGGTACTGCGTTGCGAGACTCTGGGATGTCTCGAAGACGTGGCCGGGATCGAACACCCAACCGTCGACGGTACTGAGCACGAACGCAATGATGAACTCGGTCGCAGCAAACCGCGCGGACATCACTCGCCCGGGCGCGCTGCGAACCGCAACCGTGGCGAACACGCACATCGCCAGAACGGCGGCAACGCACAGCCAGGCGACGAGCGGCTGACGCAGTGCAGTTCCGGCCCCGGTCAGATCGTCAGATCTGGTGCTGTCGACCTCGCGTGTCGCAGCGACGGCGACCACGCCGACCATCCAGAGCCAGGTGAGCCACCGGGCGGCGGCGAGGGCTCGCACCAACGTGACGCCGGTGGGAAAGACACGAACGGGATCGGTGGCGCGCTCCACGTTCGTCGTCGCGCTCATCGGATCATTCCGGCGCAGCTGCCTCGACATCGTCCTGGGTGACGATGCCCGCCTCGACGACGTGTTCGGCGAGTCGGGTACGGCGGTCCTTCGCCAGGCGATCGCTCGAACCGTGGAGGCCGGCGACCCCGGCCTTGGAGTACTTGGCGCACAGTCCGTCGAGCTTGCGGTTGAACTTGGTGACCGTCCAATCGAGTGATGCGGCGATGATCCGGTTGGTCGGCATCGGGACGTCGTTCACGATCGGTCGAGCGAGCGCCACCAGCAACGTGAACTGATCCTCGGTCAACGGAATGTGCGACGTTGTCGCAGTCTGTTCGTCCGGGTTGATGGTGATCTCCGGGTGAACGGATTCCTCGTCGGCGTCGTCGGAGAGGTCCGGGCCGATCACGTCGAGCGAGAGCTCATAGGACGTTCCGCCTGCGTCGAATCGAAGGGTGGCCGAGTCGTAGGCGATCGGCGTCGACGTGCCCGGAGCGATCCGCGCCGAGGACGTGCTTCCGGCATCGTTGAGGGCGAGTCCGATGGACGAGCCGACGTTGTCGATCCACCACAGCCCATTCGCATGTCGGAATTCGGCGAGGACCCGGTGCAGAAACTTGTTGTCGTCGATGATGATGTCGGCCGATCGCCCGATCGTGAGCGTCTGATCATTGGTCGCGGAGTACTCCTCCCCGCAGAACTCGACGCGGAGTTCGTGATCGTGGTCGGTGTTCATCGGGTCTCGTTCCGTTCGGGCGGTGGTGCGGTCGGTTCGAGGCCTGCTGGCACCCGAAGCTCGGTTGGATCAGTGATCGTCAGTGTGGTCGGTCCGCCGAGCTGGATCGTGTCACCGATCTCCACGCGACGCGGCTGCCAGGGCTCGAGTGCGACGGGTGCGCCGCCGCCGGCGGGCGTCACGGCTGTTCGTCCCCGCGCTCCACAGTCGGTCGCCGTGACGATGCCGGCATCGAGCCGAAGCAGAACATGAGTGCGCGACACGGTTCCGGGAGCTTCGATCGCGACGAGGCGAGGAGTGTTCTCCAGCCGTGCTCCCTCGGCGGACGGCGACCGGCCGACCGCGATCGACCGGTTGATTGGAATGACGCTGCCATCTGGGAGTCGGAGCCCTGCGATCGCCGTCGACGGCCGCGGCCCGGAGCGGCCTGCGGTCGCGTCGAGCGAATCGCCGCAGACGCGGCACACGTTGTGCGTGTTCGGATTCGCGTGGCCGCGTGGGCAGCGCACATCACCGGAACGCCGAAACGTCCGGTCGGTGTCGTCATCGGGGTATGTGGTCGGCCCCACCGGCGCGAGCGTCACGTCCAGATCGGTCAGTTCTTCGAACTGCTCCGGCTCAGCGGTGACGTCCGCTGGCTCGGAGCGTCGCGCAAGGCGGTGCTCATGACTCATCCGTGGGACGTGCAGCTCGAACCCACCAGCTGGTACCTCGCCACTGCGGAGGTCGCCCGGCAGGCCGACCTGCCACCCGCCATGGCTCGTGATCGAGAGCTCGGCGGTCACTTCGGGGTCGACCGTGTGTCTCGGGCCTGTCAGCGGGTACTGGCTCCATGCGGTGACGCCGTCCCCGGCGATCACGACGCCCTGCAGGTCGATGGTGGTGTCGACCTCGATCGGGTCATCGATCTCGCCCCACTCGATGAAGCACCGGGGAAGGTTGGTCGACCGAGTTTCATCCGTGGCTCCGGAGCGGTCGAAGCGCTGCATGAGGTCATCGACCTCGGGTTGGGTCACGACCTCGCTCGGCGGGACGAAGAGCAGGCAGTTGCCACGTCGCGCGAGTCGACCCTCACCCGCAAGCACGCCGAGGCGCACCGGTGGTGGGCCGCCTCGTTCGTCCATCGCCCCATGTTGCCAAACCCTGGTGCAAACCCGGGTCATCACGTTGACGCGGTCTTGGCTTTGAGAACACACGTTCGGCCGATATCCTTGGCCGCTCATGGCTCCTCGCACGACCGCCACCGCATCGCCGTCCGCCGCAACAACGCCGAAGAAGGCCCCAGCGAAGAAGCGGAGCGCTCGCTCGAAGAACGGGCACGATTCGTCCAAGATCGTCGTCAAGGGTGCGCGTGAACACAACTTGAAGAATGTTGATGTCGAGATGCCCCGAGACAAGCTCGTGGTGTTCACCGGTCTGTCTGGTTCGGGCAAGTCCAGCCTCGCGTTCGACACGATCTACGCAGAAGGCCAGCGCCGGTACGTCGAATCGCTCAGCGCATACGCGCGTCAGTTCCTCGGCCAGATGGACAAGCCTGACGTTGACGTGATCGAAGGGTTGTCCCCGGCGATCTCGATCGACCAGAAGTCGGCGTCACGCAACCCCCGCTCGACCGTGGGCACGATCACCGAGGTCTACGACTACCTCCGTCTGCTGTACGCGCGGATCGGCATCCAACACTGCCCGAACGACGGAACGCCGCTGCAGCGCCAGACTCCGCAACAGATCGTCGATCGAATCTTGGAGATGGAACAGGGTCTCCGGTTCCAGGTGCTCGCGCCCGTCGTGCGTGGCCGCAAGGGCGAGTACGACACGTTGCTCGAAGATCTCTCCGGTCAGGGCTACGTGCGAGCAGTGATAGACGGCGAAGTGGTCGATATCGATGAGTTTCTCAAGCGCGATGAACGCCTTGCGAAGTACGAGAACCACAAGATCGCGATCATCGTCGACCGTCTCGTGCTCAAGGAGGGCATCGAGCGTCGCCTCACCGACTCGCTCGAGGGCGCGCTCAAGCTCGCTGACGGCGTCGCCGAGATCGAGATCGTCAACAAAGACGCTGACAACGAACACATCACGTTCAGTCAGCACCTGGCCTGCCCGAAGTGCGACAGCAGCTTCGACGAGCCGGCGCCGCGCAACTTCTCCTTCAACTCGCCGTACGGCGCGTGTGCGAAGTGCGATGGGCTCGGTACGACCTTCGAAGTCGACCCGGAGTTGATCATCCCCGACGGCGAAGTCTCGCTGGGAGACGGAGCGATCGCTCCGTGGCGCAGTGCGAACACCCAGTACTTCACGCGAATGCTGGAGTCGGTCGCCAACGTCAACGACATCGACCTCGCAACGCCGTGGGAAGACCTCACGGCGAAGCAGCAGAAGGTCGTACTGCACGGGGTCAAAGGCAAGATGACCGTGAAGTACAAGAACCGGTACGGGAGACAGCGTTCCTACTCCACCGAGTACGAAGGCGTCATTCCTTGGCTGAAGCGGCGTCATGAAGGCTCCGATTCGGAGTGGGCGCGAGAGCAGTACGAGGGCTACATGCGGCTCGTCGCCTGTTCGGCATGCGACGGGTTCCGGTTGAAGCCGTCGACGCTCGCGGTCACGATCAACGACAAGCACATCGCAGAGGTCTGTGACCTGTCGATCGCTGATGCTGCTGAGTTCCTCGGTGCGCTCGAGCTGTCAGAACGCGATCGGATCATCGCCGAACAGGTCACCAAGGAGATCAACGCCCGCCTCGGCTTCCTGCTCGCGGTCGGCCTCGACTACCTCACCATGTCGCGGTCGGCAGGCACGCTCGCCGGCGGAGAAGCGCAACGTATTCGTCTGGCATCTCAGATCGGATCTGGCCTCGTCGGCACGCTCTACGTTCTCGACGAGCCTTCGATCGGACTCCACCAGCGCGACAATGCTCGGTTGATCGAGACGCTGACTCGGCTACGAGACCTCGGTAACTCCGTCGTCGTCGTCGAACACGACGAAGACACCATCCGCACGTGCGACTGGATCGTCGACATCGGGCCAGGGGCTGGCGAGCACGGAGGCGAAGTCGTCTACGCCGGCCCGGTCAAGGGAATCGAGAAGGTCAAGAACTCGGTCACAGGCCAGTACCTGTCGGGGAAGAAGTCGATTCCCCTACCGGCCGAGCGTCGTTCGCAGAGCCTCGACAAGTTGCAGATCGTCGGCGCTCGAGAACACAACCTGCAGGACCTCACCGTCGACATCCCGCTCGGAAACTTCGTGTGCGTGACCGGCGTGTCCGGCTCGGGCAATTCGACGCTGATCCGAGACATCCTGCTCCCTGTCCTGATGCAGAAGATCTACAAGTCGAAGGTGCCGGCCGGCAAGCACAAGCGCATTCACGGCATCGAACACCTGGACAAGGTCATCGACATGGACCAGTCGCCGATCGGGCGAACGCCCCGGTCGAACCCGGCGACCTACACCGGCGTGTTCGACAAGATCCGCAAGCTCTTCTCGTCCACGAACGAGGCAAAGATCCGCGGCTACCTGCCCGGTCGCTTCTCGTTCAACGTGAAGGGTGGCCGCTGCGAAGCATGCGCAGGAGACGGCACGATCAAGATCGAGATGCACTTTCTTCCCGATGTCTACGTGCCGTGTGAGGTGTGCAAGGGGGCGCGCTTCAACCGGGACACGCTGGACATCGAGTTCAAAGGGAAGAACATTGCCGAGATCCTCGACATGCCCGTCGCCGAGGCGGTCGACTTCTTCGCCAACCAGCCGGGCATCGCTCGCTACATGGAGACGCTGATGGACGTAGGTCTCGGCTACGTCCGTCTCGGCCAGTCCGCCCCGACGCTCTCGGGCGGCGAGGCGCAGCGCGTCAAGCTCGCCACCGAGCTTGCAAAGCGTTCCACTGGCAAGACCATCTACCTGCTCGACGAACCGACCACGGGTCTGCACTTCGACGACGTTCGCCGTCTCCTCACCGTGCTCCAGCGGCTGGTCGACAAGGGCAACACCGTCCTGGTCATCGAGCACAGCCTCGACGTGATCAAGACCGCAGACTGGATCATCGACCTCGGACCCAACGGGGGGAGTGGCGGTGGCACGATCGTGGCCGAAGGCCCGCCTGAGCACGTTGCCAAGGCCAAGGGCAGCTTCACCGGTCACTACCTGAAGCCGTTGCTCGCCTGAGTGTTTCGTGTTGTGATCACCGTCGGGGTGAAAGACTCACCCAGTGACGATCGAAGCGACTGAGGGAGCGACCGCAGCCGAACGGCAGGCACTTCAGCGTCGAACGCTCAACTCCCTGCGACTCGCAACGGTGCCAGGCCAGGCGGCGGTCGCTGGCATGGTCGCAGTGGTCTCGTTGCTCGCGAGCGACCTGCTCGGGTCTGATCGCCTCGCCGGCATCGGCAGTGCATCGTTCACCGTCGGCGCCGCCCTCACGTCGATCCCCTTGGCTGCCTTCATGCGACGCCGTGGACGGCGCATCGGACTCGCCCGTGCACTTGGGGTGGGGGCGATCGGCTCCGCTGTCGCAGCGCTCGGCGGTGAACTGCGGCTCTTCCCGATCTTCGTCGTCGGCATGATCCTGTTTGGTTCGGGGCAGTCCGCCACACTGCAGGGCCGATATGTCGCTGCCGACCTCGCGGAACCGTCCAAGGCCGGTTCCGCAATCGCTGCGATCGTGTGGGTGGGCACGCTCGGAGCGGTTTTCGGTCCGCTACTGACGCCGGTCGAAAAGTCGATGGCGTCCTCGGTGGGGCTCGACGAACTGGTCGGTCCGTTCATCGTTGCGTCGGTGCTGTTTGCGGCGGCGTCGATCATCATCACGTTGCGACTCCGCCCTGACCCGCTCGAGGTGCTCGGCACGTTGGATCCCGGTGCGGAGCGCGTCCGGCCGCTTCGTCAGGTGCAGCGATCCGCTCGCGTGATCGCTGCGTCCGCTCCAGCCCGGCTCGGGTTGGTGGCCATGGCGGTCTCCCAGGCAGCGATGGTCGGTGTGATGACGATGACGCCTCCGCACATGAAGGACCACGACCACGCCGACCTGTCGGCAATCGTCATCGCTGTCCACATCGTGGGCATGTATGGGCTCGCTCCGGTCGTTGGCCGCCGGGTCGACAGCATCGGTGCGAACCGGGCGATTCAGGTCGGCGCGATTGTTCTCGGAGTCGGCACGGTGTCGACCGTGGTGGCTGGCTATGTGCCAGCGCTGATGTTCGTCGGTCTGTTCTTCCTTGGCCTCGGCTGGAACATCGGGTTGATCGGCGGTTCCACCTTGCTCACGAAGTCTGTCCCGGAGGGCACGCGTGTCGAGGTGCAGGGCACCGCTGACCTCACGATGAGTCTGTGTGGCGCTGTCGCGGCGTTCGGTTCAGGGTTCGTGAAAGAGTCGTTTGGGTTCCACCTGCTCGCAAACGGTGCCGCTGTGCTCGCCGCTGGGTTGCTCGTCCTCGCGTGGTCGACCGTAGGCGCCCGCCCCACCCCCTCGATCCGGTGAGCCAACCCGCGCCCCGGCCGTGGTTCGCTCACCGGTCTGAGTTCGGGGTGAGCCAGTTCGCGTCGTGGTCGGGGTTCGCTCACCGGAAGGTGGTCGAGCGGTGGTGGTAGACCACGACGAGCTGTTGGATCGCGGCGTCGAATGCGTGGTCGTACTCGTTCCGGCTGATTCGCGAAACGAGCCAGCCGAGCGATGCGGCGCCTGCGTCTCGTTGTTGGTCCGACGCACGTCCCTCGGTTCGTTCGTGACTCGGGTGCACGTCGACTTCGATTGCCCACTTCAGTCGTGGGACAGCCAGGTCGAACCGGGCCGGGCCGTAGCCCGGGAGCAGAATCTTGTGCTGACGTGAGACGTCGGTGATCCCGGAGCGTTTCAATGCTTGGCCGACGCGGGACTCGGCGCCTGATTCAGCGGCGCCGCCGTCGAGGCGACGGTCGAGCAACTCGAGGAAGGTGTACGCCCAGGGTCGTCGCTTCGACAGCCAGTCGACCGCGACGCGACGCATGTCGGCGGCGGTCAGATCGCCGTCATGGAGCGCTTGCTCGATCACCGAGAGGAGAGCTTGTGGACGCAGCGATCGGCTGAGATCGAACGCAGTGCGCTCTCGGGTGGTGATCCTGATTCCGTCAGCTCGCTCGATCTGGTCGGACGGATGAATCGCTGCCGTGCGATACACCTTCACGACCGGGTGACAAGCAGGTTGTGCGTGAGGTGGTGCGATGACGTGGATCCGACGGTCGGAGCTGACATGGCGAAAGCCCCACAGTCGTCCGGCCGTCGGCCCCGAGATGCAGATGTCGGGTCGCGCAAGGCAAAGCGCAGTGCAGTGCGCGAGCTCGTCGATCTCGACGCTGGGCGACGCATATGCGCCTCGCCTCAGGTGAATCAACTGGCCGCATCGACAGAGGTGCTCGATCTGTCGTTGCGTCAGGCCAGCGTGGTGTAACTGCTCGAGGCTGGCGATGCCATGTTGCACCCGAAAATGCCGATGAACGTCGGCGGGAAGGTTGGCCACGTGTTGTCTCCCTGATGTCGAACAGCAAGGGAGGAGCCGGTGGCTGAAATGTTATCACTTGCCCGACCCAGGGATCGGTGAGCGAGTCCGCGCCGACATGGGGATTGGCTCACCGTTTGGGTGGGTTGGTGAGGGAGTCCGCGTGGGGGTGGGGGTTGGCTCACCGGTTGGGTGGGGTGGGCCAGGAGGCTGAGGTGAGTTCAGCGGTTGCGGAGGCGCTTGCTGAGTTCGTTCAACCGTTGCTTCTCGGCACTGGACAGCGCATCCATGCCGACGTCGCTGATCTTGTCGAGCAGCCCGTCCATCTCGGCCTGATCTGTCGGAGACGGGCCGGGTGGGGGAACGATCTTCGGTGCGGACGCCTCGGGCTCGCGACGCCATGGCCCTTCGACCACGCGTTGGCCGGCGCCGCCCCGCTTCGGACGCTTCGGCGAGGGCTTCGATCGCTTCGAGCGACGACCGCCACCCGAACCGATCCCCGCGCCGAGCGGGATGTGTGGAATCGGCCACGCGGTAGCGAAGCCGAGCGACCGCCCTGCACTCAATGCGGCAGCGATCGAGATCAGCAGGAACAAGATGCCGCCCGATGCTCGCGCTCCGGTGAACTGCAGCAACTGCAGCAACGTGAAGACACCGGCGATCGCCCACAGCGGGATGATCTCAAACCAGCGAACGTTCGGGTAGGTCGCGGCATACACCCAGATTCCCGCGAGGAAGAGTGGGCCGAGTCCGAAGGTGAAGCTCGTGACGTCCAGGCTCGGGCTCGCCAAACCCAGCAGCGTCAGTGAGATCGAGGGAACCAAGGTGACGGCGAGCACCCACATGAGGAACTTGTTCCGGCCGAACATGCCTTCGATCTGCTGACCGAACGACCAGAAGAAGGCAATGCTGATGACCACGAAGATGCTGCGGCTACCGCCGAGTCCTTCGGCAACGGGCCAGGTGAACAGCCGCCAGATCTCGCCGCTGCGAACGGACGGTGCGCTGAAGATCAGTCGGGCCCAGAGCCCTGAAGGGCTTGCTGCCCACAAGAAGATCGACAGGATCGAGAGTGCCGTCATGATGTCGACCGTGGTCAGGTCGTATCGGCTCACGCGGAACCAGCCCTCGTTGGGCCGACGGCTGAACATTGCGGCGAAGTACTGCGACATCAGCTGACCACGGTACCTGCACCTCGGCGGCCCGAACACGTCACTGCGTCACGTCCTGCACATCTCGCTGCGATCGCAGCGCCCACAATTCAGTCGGTACGGCGGCGTCGCAGTGCACGTAGCCTCAGCTCCGATGGTCACGCGCCCGCCAGCCGGAACGATCCCCGACGAGCCTGGCTCGTACCAGTTCAAGGACCGTCACGGACGTGTGATCTACGTCGGTAAGGCCTCGAGTCTGCGTCAGCGGCTCTCGAACTACTTCCAGAATCCGCGCAACATGCATCCGCGGACGGCGCAGATGGTGGAAACCGCTGACTCGGTCGAGTGGACGATCGTGCGCAACGAGGTCGAAGCCTTGATGCTCGAGTACTCGCTGATCAAGGAACACGATCCGCGGTTCAACGTTCGGTTGCGGGACGACAAGAGCTATCCGTTCCTGGCGGTGACGAACAGCGACGTCTGGCCGCGTGCGGTGGTCATGCGCGGTACGAAGAAGAAGGGCACTCGCTACTTCGGGCCGTACGCGCACGCCTACGCAATCCGGGACACGCTCGATCTGCTGCTGCGCAGCTTCCCGATCCGCACGTGCAGTCAGAACAAGTTCAACGAGCACGAGCGCCTCGGTCGGCCGTGTCTGCTGTTCCATATCGAGAAGTGCTCGGGGCCGTGCGTCGGGGAGATCGAGGAGATGGAGTACCGCCAGCTCGTGACCGAGCTCTGCGAGTTCCTCGATGGCGACACCGACGAGATCGTGAACCGGCTCGATGTCGAGATGCGCAACGCAGCTGGCGACCTCGACTTCGAGAAAGCAGCACGTCTTCGCGATCGGCTCGAAGCGGTGCGCAAGGCCATCGCGAAACAGCAGATGGTCGCGGACAAGAACGAGGACCTCGACGTGATCGGCATCGCCGAAGACGAACTCGAGGCTTCCGTTCAGGTGTTCTACGTTCGCAAGGGCCGGGTCATGGGTCGTAAGGGGTTCATCCTCGACAAGGTGGAGGCGCTGACGCCGGGTTTGCTCATCGATCGCATTCTCGAGTCGATGTACGGCGAGGAGCCCGTCGTAGGGATCCCGAAGCAGGTGTTGGTGCCGTACGAGCCTGACGATGCCGACACGTACGAGCAGTGGTTGGAGATGGTGCGCGGTTCGAAGGTGCAGGTGCGCGTGCCGCAGCGCGGCGACAAGAAGGCGCTGCTCGACACCGTGACGCTCAACGCGAAGGAAGAGTTCACCCGGCATCGGATGAAGCGTGCGAGCGACCACAACACTCGAAGTCGCGCGCTCACCGAGCTCCAGAAGCACCTCGACCTGCCCGAAGCACCGTTGCGCATCGAGTGCTACGACATGGCGCACCTCCAGGGCACCGACTACGTCGGCTCGATGGTGGTGCTCGAAGACGGACTGCCTGCCAAGCGGGAGTATCGCCGCTTCAAGGTGAACGGTGTCGGCGGCGACGAGGTCGGCCACGGAAGCGATGACTACGCGGCGATGGCCGAGGTGGTGCGCAGGAGGCTGACCGCCTACCTCGTCGAGCGTGACAAACCAGTCGACGAGCGTGTCGGCCCCGAGGACGACGGCAAAGCCGATGGCTCGGGCAAGAAGGAGCGCAAGTCGGGGAAGTTCGCATACCCGCCGCAACTCCTGCTGGTCGATGGTGGCAAGGGGCAGGTGAGCGCGACCCAGGCCGTGGTCGTGGAGCTCGGCTTGGAAGACGAGATCCCGGTGGCGGGGTTGGCGAAGCGCTTCGAGGAGATCTACGTGCCGGGTCGGTCCGCTCCGGTCGAGATCCCGCGCGGTTCGGACGCACTGTTCATGCTGCAGCGGATCCGGGACGAAGCACACCGGTTCGCGAACACGTTCCACCGGGAGCGTCGAAGCAAAGGCATGACCGTCAGTGCGCTCGACGACATCCCCGGCCTGGGGGAGGTTCGCAAGAAGAAGTTGACCAAGGCAATGGGTGGCGTCAACGCGGTGAAGCGGGCGAGCCTCGAAGAGTTGAAGGCCAACAGCTTTTTGCCCGATGCGGTCGCTGAAGCAATTCACGAGAAGTTCCACTCCTGATCGCCGCCGGTCGCGCGGAGCGGGGCGGAGTCAGCTGAGCTGGCTGATGATGTCGCCAGCGAATCGCTGATATGCAGCAACACGGGCATTGGCGTCCGCGCCGAGCGTGAAGTCTGGGACGATGACCTCGTCGAAGCCCAGCTCGGCGTACCGACCGAGCTGTTCCACGAGGTGATCGTCTGAGCCGGCGATCGTTCGGTCGCCCATCGGCGCCTCGAGCGCCTTGCTGACCTTGTCCGGGTCGTCCTCCATGAACACCAAGGCCTGGACCGACGTGTGCAGTGAGTCGGGGTCGGTGCCGGCCGATTCGCATGCGTCGGCGAACGTGCGGCGGCGCTCAGCTGCCAAGTCCGGCGCACCCCACGTGTTCCACTCCTGAGCGAAACGTGCGGTGATCTTCAGCATTCGCGGGCTGCCGGTGCCCACGAGGATCGGGAGCTTGTCCTGAACGGGGCGCGGCTCGCACGGTGCATCGGTGACGTCGTAAAAGTCGCCCGAGAACGTCGTCCGTTCTTCGTCGAGCATCGAGCGGACGATTTCGATCGACTCTTCGAATCGGCTGACGCGAGTGCCTGGGGCCTCGAGGTCGATGCCGAAGGCTCGGTGTTCGTTGATCTGCCACCCGGCGCCGAGCCCCAGCGTGAATCGTCCGTTCGACAGTTGATCGATGGTGGCGGCACGGTTGGCGAGGAGGGCGGGGTGATGGATCGAGGTCGGGGCGACGAGCGGACCGAGCCGAAGCCGTTCGGTCACGGCGGCGACAGCAGGAAGGATCGCCCAGCACTCGTGCACGTCGCCGGGCTCGAACGATTCGTCCCCGGTGTTGGGCATGTAGTGGTCCGCGTACCACAGGCAATGCCAGTCGCCGGCGTCCGCGAACCTTGCAAGGTCGAGCACCTCTGCAGGAGGTCGAGACGGGTTCGGCCAGATCGAGAACTTCACTCGAGCGACCGTACCCTGACCTGGTGACGGACGACCTCTGGGAGACCCACGCTGACTGGTGGATCGATGGGTTCACCGATGGTGTGGATCCCGAGTACGTCGAACAGATCATGCCGCTCGCGGCGGGGGAGCTCGCTGGTGCACGGACGGTGCTGGACATCGGTTGTGGCGATGGGCAGATCGCTCGACTCGCCGCAAGTGACGGGGCGACGGTCGTCGGGGTCGACCCGACCTGGAATTGCGTGCGGGTGGCTGCCGAGCGCGGCGGGGGACCGGCGTTCGTGCGGTCTGGTGCGGCCGCACTGCCCTTCGCTGACGGTTCTTTCGAGGTGGCGGTTGCGTGCCTCGTGTTCGAACACATCGACGACGTCGACGACGCGATTGCCGAGGTCGCCCGAGTGGTGCAGCCCGGCGGGCGCTTCTGCTTCTTCTTGAACCACCCGATTCTGCAAGCGCCGGGCAGCGTGTGGGTCGACGACCACATGGTCGACCCGCCGGAGCAGTACTGGCGGCTCGGCCCGTACCTCGATGAGACCGAGACGACGGAGGAAGTCGAGCTGGGGGTGTGGATTCGGTTCATTCATCGCCCGATGTCGCGGTATCTCAACGCGCTCGCAACGAACGGGCTCACGCTGGAGTGGATGTCCGAGCCGGCTCCGCCTCCCGGGTTTCTCGAGCAGGCCCCGGGGTACGCCGCCAGCGCGGCATTCCCGCGGCTGTTGTACATGCGCCTCGTGAAATCAGCTTGACCACTACGATCGTCCCATGGCCGACATCGCACTCATCACCGGGATGTCCGGGGCGGGGCGGTCCGGTACGGCAGATGTGCTCGAGGACCTGGGCTGGTACGTCGTCGACAATCTTCCCACTGCGTTGATCGGCACGATCGTCGATCTCGCAGCGAAGCCGGGGAGCGACATCGCCCGCCTGGCGCTCGTCGGAGGCCGCCAACACGACGTGCTGCTGGAGAAGATCGGCGAGGTCCGTGCGAGTGGTCACCGCGTCCGAGTGGTGTTCCTCGACGCATCGACGCCCGAGCTGGTCCGTCGGTACAACGCAACCCGCCGCCGCCATCCGCTCGCCGATCAGGTCGAAGGACTTGTCGAGTCGATCGAACTCGAACGCGAGCGCCTCGATCCGGCGCGAGCGGCCGCTGATCTCGTGGTCGACACCACCGATCTCAACGTCCACCAGCTGAAAGATCGCATCGTCGACGCGTTCTCCTCGTCGACGGATTCGCGACTCCAGGTGTCGGTCGAGAGTTTCGGTTTCAAGCACGGACTACCGCTCGATGCCGACATGGTCCTGGACGTGCGGTTCCTCCCCAATCCGCACTGGGTTCCCGACCTGCGTCCACTGACGGGTCACGATCCCAAGGTTCGAGATCACGTCTTGGAGACAGCGGCGGGTTCGGAGTTCGTCGATCGGCTCGATGATCTGTTGGTGTCGCTGCTGCCGCAGTACGAAAAAGAGGGGCGCTCCTATCTCACGGTGGCGATCGGCTGCACGGGTGGCCGGCACCGTTCGGTCGCCACGGCGGAGGAAATCGCGGCTCGTCTGCGCGGCCGCGGAGTGGCGGTTCGAGTGGCTCACCGCGACGTCGCCCGCTGACCCGGAACGAACCGGGAACGTTGCGCGTCGTCCTTCCGGACGGCCCGCTACAGTCGACCCGGTTCGCAATCGTGTCAACCGACACGGCATCCCCCGCAAGCAAGCAACACCAAGAAGGAAAATCCCACCATGACAGTTCGCGTCGGCATCAATGGCTTCGGCCGCATCGGTCGTAACTTCTTCCGCGCTGCGAAGGCGCAAGGAGCCGACATCGACTTCGTCGCAGTCAACGACCTCGGGTCGCTCGACCAGATGGCGCACCTGCTGCAGTACGACTCCGTGCTCGGCCGCTTTCCTGAAGACGTCAAGGTCGTCAAGGGCGGCATCAAGGTCGGCAACGACACGCTCAAGGTGCTCAGCGAGCGCAACCCGGCAGATCTGCCGTGGGGCGACCTCGGCGTCGACGTCGTCGTGGAATCGACCGGCTTCTTCAACTCGCGGGATGCGGCAGGCGCTCACCTCGACGCGGGAGCTCCGCTGGTGATCGTGTCAGCCCCGTGCACGGAGGCGGACGCAACGTTCGTGTACGGCGTGAATCACAAGGACTTCCGGATCAGCAAGCACAAGGTGATCTCGAACGCCAGCTGCACCACCAACTGCATCGTGCCGATGGTCAAGGTGCTCGACGACGCGTTCGGCGTGGTCGAAGGGCTGATGACCACGGTCCACGCGTACACCGGCGACCAGGCCCTGGTCGACGGTCCGCACAAGGATCTGCGTCGTGCCCGTGCTGCAGCGGTCAACATCATCCCGACGTCCACGGGTGCCGCCCGTGCGACCGCATTGGTCATGGAGTCGATGAAGGGAAAGCTCGACGGCGGCGCGCTGCGTGTGCCGATCCCGACCGGTTCGCTGACTGACTTCACCGCCAACCTGAAGAAGAAGGCGACGGTCGAAGAGATCAACGCGGCATTCGCGAAGGCAGCAAAGTCGGGTGCGCTCAAAGACGTGCTGAGCTACACCGAGGCACCGATCGTGTCCAGCGACATCACCACCGACCCCTCGAGCTGCACGTTCGACGCCGGCATGACCATGGTGCAGGGCAAGATGGCCAAGATCAACGGCTGGTACGACAACGAGTGGGGCTACTCCAACCGCCTCGTCGACATGGCCGTCTTCACCGGTTCCAAGGTCAAGCGCTGACGAGCGCACGAACTTCATGAGCGAGATCCCGAAGCTCGAGGATCTGGAGTCGGCGTTGGGTGACCTCGCCGGCAAGCGGATTCTGGTGCGCACCGACTTCAACGTCCCGATGGACGACGACGGCTCGATCGTCGACGACTTTCGGATCAAGGCGGCACTCCCGACCATCAACTGGCTGACCGAACGTGGCGCGAGTGTCGTGACGGCCAGCCACCTGGGTCGCCCGAAGGGTGAGCCGAACCCCAAGTATTCGATGGATCCGGTGCGCGCTCGACTTGCCGAGCTCGCACCGGGTGTCGAGCTGCTCGAGAACCTCCGCTTCGACGCAGGCGAGACCGGGAACGACGCATCGTTCGTCGCGCAACTGATCGAAGGAGTCGACGGCTACGTCAACGACGCGTTCGGTGCGTCGCACCGATCGCACGCGTCGATCGTCGGTCCTCCTCAACACGTTCCGTCGGCGATGGGGCGGCTGCTGGAGAACGAAGTCGAGGTGTTGCTCGGTCTGCGCAACAAGCCCAAGCGGCCATTCGTCGCCGTGCTCGGCGGCGCGAAGGTGTCGGACAAGCTCGGTGTGATCGAAGCACTTCTCGATGTCGTCGACGAGATCGTGATCGGCGGTGCGATGTGCTTCACCTTCTTCCTGGCACAGGGCAAGACCGTGGGCGCATCGCTCCACGAGCCCGACCAGGTCGACGTCTGCAAGGGCCTGCTCGCGAAGGCGACGGAGATGGGCAAGACAATCCACCTCCCCGATGACGTGACGGGTACCGATGCGCAGGGCAACTTTGCGCAATTCGGTTCGCGTCTCGGCGAGGGTTCCGTCGGCTACGACATCGGCCCCGGATCGGCAGCAGCATTCACCGACGTGATCATGGACGCCCGCATGGTGTTCTGGAACGGTCCCATGGGAATGTTCGAAGACGAGCGATTCGCCTCGGGTACCCGGACTGTCGCGCAGGCAATGGCCGACACAAAGGCGTTCACCGTGGTCGGCGGTGGCGATTCTGCGGCCGCCCTCGCTCAGTTCAAGCTCGATGATGAGGTCTCCCACGTCTCGACCGGCGGGGGAGCCAGTCTCGAACTGCTCGAAAACGGCGACCTGCCGGGCCTCGCCGCGCTGCGTGGCGCCTGAACGCTGACAAGATTCCACCGACTACTCCTGAGGCCGATCAATGACCAACCGCACTCCACTCATCTCCGGCAACTGGAAGATGAACCTCAACCATTTCGAGGCGATCCAGACGGTGCAGAAGCTGCACTACCTCGTGCCCAAGGAGACCTTCGAAGGCGTTGAGGTGTCGATCCACCCGCCGTTCACCGACATCCGTTCGATTCAGACCTTGATCGAAAGCGAAGACCTGGACTTCTCACTCGGCGCACAGCACTGTCACTTCGAAGACAGTGGGGCGTTCACCGGTGAAGTGTCTCCAGGGTTCCTCGCCAAGCTCAACACGAAGTATGTGATCTGCGGCCACAGCGAGCGTCGCGAGATTTTTGGTGAGACCGATGAGATGGTGAACGCCAAGGTCCTGTCGATCCTGAGACATGAGATGACGCCGATCCTTTGTTGCGGCGAAACGCTTGCCGAGCGCGAGGCAGGCGAGATGGAAGCGAAGGTGCTCGGGCAGATCGAGGCGGGTCTGGCGGGCGTGTCGAACGAGCAGATCGCGTCGATGGTCATCGCCTACGAGCCGATCTGGGCGATCGGGACGGGTAAGACGGCGACCGCTGAGGACGCTCAGGCTGCTTGTGCCGCAGTGCGTGGAAAGATTCGCGCCATGACCGACGACGCCACAGCTGACTCGGTGCGGATCCAGTACGGCGGGTCCGTTAAGGGTGGCAACGCTGCTGAACTGATGGGACAGCCGGATATCGACGGCGCCCTCGTCGGTGGCGCCAGCCTCGATCCCGACGAATTCGCTCGAGTCATCCAGTTCAACGGCTGAGTTTTCCGGAGGCGTGCTCGTGCGTCGTGCGTGGCGTCGAGCCGTCTGACCTGCTTAAAGCGTCAGTTTCGCCGTCAAATTGATTAACGCAACGGAAACAGCGGACCTCTACCGCTCGGTAGGTCATGCTGCTATGGTCACCAATCTCTGGTTCACCGGGGAGGGCTCCAGAGCGTCGTTCCACACAAGGTGCGGCGAACGCGGTTGAACGTCGGTGCAAGCCGAGCGGTTCCTGCGATCAACAGACACCTCCCGTCTGTAGTAGTCCAACACAGGAGGACACCACGTGAACACCACCCGACGGAGCCACAAGCTCCTCGCAGCCGCCACGGCTTCTGCGCTCGTCTTCGCGGCTTGCGCCAGCGATGACGATGCCGATGAAGTCGTCGAAAGCACCGACGAGGAAGTCGCCGAAGAAGACGGCGACGAAGAAGCCATGGAAGAAGATGGCGACGAAGAAGCCACCGAGGATGAGGGCGACGAAGGCGCCGAAGCTGCTGATTTCATCGCATACGGCGACGCTCAGGAATTCAGCAACTACAACAACAACCTCGGCACCAGCAACTCTGTCAAGAACGGCATCATCCTCAACGAGGTGCAGCCGAGCCCGTTCAACTTCGGCGGCCCCAGCGGCGGTCTCGTGCTCGATGAAGAGCTCATGGACAGCGCTTCGGTCACGAGCGAGGATCCCCTCACGGTCGAGTACGTCGTGAATGCCGCTGCGGTGTGGTCCGATGGCGAGCCCATCGACTGCGACGACTTCCAGCTGCAGTACCACGCCAACAACGGCGCCTACTTCCAGCTCGATGACGCTGGCGAAGTGGTCGTCGACGAAGAGAGCGAGACCGAGCTGTTCCTGTTCGACCTGGTGGGCACCACCGGGTACGACCAGATCGACTCGCTGGATTGCTCCGAGGATGGCAAGACCATCACGGCCACCTACGGATCGTCGTTCGCTGACTGGCAGTCGCTGTTCGGTGGACAGGTTCCGGCCCACGTGATCGAGCGCGAGTCGGGCGTCGAAGACCTCGTCGCAGCATTCGAGAGTGGCGACCGTGCATCGATCGAGGCCATCGCCGAGACGTTCAACACGCTGTACACCGTCGACCCGGGCACCATCAACCCGGAGACCATGCTGTCGGGCGGCAAGCTCGCCTTCGGCGCATGGGAAGCCGGTCAGAGCTTCACGCTCGTCCCGAACGAGGCGTACTGGGGAACCCCGGCAGCCGGTACGGTCGTCGTGCGGTACATCGCTGAGGAAGCACAGGCACAGGCACTCGCCAACGGTGAGATCAACGCCATGAGCCCGCAGCCGACTCCGGACCTGCTCGCTCAGCTCGACGGCACCGACGGCGTCACCGCCGTTCCGGGTGGCACGTACATCTGGGAGCACTTCGACTTCAACTTCAACAACGAAGCGTTCCAGAACCGCGACGTCCGTGAAGCCTTTGCGAAGTGCCTGCCCCGTCAGCAGATGGTCGACAACTTGATCGTGCCGCTGCAGCCTGACGCTGAGGTCCTCAACAACCGTTGGATCCAGCCGTTCGAGGACGGCTACCAGGACACCTCCGGTGGCCTGTACGACGAAGTGGACATCGAAGGCGCAGCAGCGCTGCTCGAGGGAGCCGGCCAGACCGGACTCACCGTGCGCATCGGCTGGTTCGACAATGGTGGTAACCAGCGTCGTACCGACCAAGTCGCACTGACCATCGAGAGCTGCAACGCAGCTGGCTTCGACATGCAAGACGGTGGCTCGGACACCTTCTTCGACGTCGAGCTCGCCGCAGGCGACTGGGACATTGCGATGTTCGCATGGGCCGGTAGCCCGCTGCGTTCCGGCGCCACGGCCACCTACCGTCCCGGTAGCGGCAACAACGTCGGCAACATCGACATCCCCGCAATCCAGGATCTGATGGACCAGCTCGAGGCAACGCCTGACGTCGCTGCTCAGGACGAACTGGCCAACCAGATCGACGTGATCCTCTGGGAAGAACTGGCGACCATCCCGGTCTTCAGCTTCCCGGCCGTCACGGCCTTCTCCGACGATGTCGCGAACGTGATCGAGAACCCGTCGCAGAACGGGCTCACGTGGAACGCTTCCCAGTGGCAGTTCGTCTGATCAACTGAGGTGTTTCAGCGCCTTCTGGGCGCACTGACATCCTGACGGAGGTGGCG
>CALIOL010000182.1 GCA_938044705.1 uncultured Ilumatobacter sp.
GGGGCATCGGATCGGCGTTCTCCGCTTCCGACTCCGGTTCCGCCTCGGCAACGGTGTTCGGTGTGACGGTCACGGGCGACTGAGTTGCCTCACCGACCGCTCCCGCACTGGTGGTCTGCGGAGCACTTCCCTCGGTGGGCATGGTGTCGGCATCGTCGCCGACAGGCTGTTGATCGGTTGCGTCATCGCGGGTGAGCAACAAGAACCCAGCGATCGCAACGAGCAGCACGGTGGCGAGACCGCACAGCACCCAGATCACCGTCTTGCGGCCGCCTGTCTCGCTGGATGTCTCGTTCGGCGGTGGGGGCGACGTGTGAGCTCGCGGCGCGGCTGGCGGCGAAGGTTGCGACGGCTGGGTCGGACGCAGGGTCCCAGGAGTGGGTGGCGGCGGTTGTGACACGTTGGGTCGAGTCGTCTCGGGGTCGACCGCACGTTCGAGCAGCGTGTCGTTCCACCGGGCGAACGCGTCGTCGGGTCCGAGCACCTCGTGGGGCTCGCTCAATGCCTGGACCGTGATGGTGTCCGTCGATCCCACGGCGCTGCCGCTGCTCGGCCGCTCGTTCTCGGCGACCATGTCCGGCCAGTGGAGGGTGAACCCGCGGCGACGAAGCCACCCCGACCCGAACGAGCGAACACACGCTTTGGACAGCTCGGATGCGAAGTCAGCGGCGCTGTCCGGCCGCTCCTCCAGCGACTTCGACAGTGCTTGATCGACGACGGCACCGACGGCGCCGGGAAGTTCGGGTCGAGCGGACACGAGCGGCAACGGTTGCGTCGACAGGTGGTGCGTGAGCAGTTCGAGCGCAGAGGGCGTGGCGGGGAACGGGAGCGTTCCGGCGAGGAGCTCGTACGCCATCACGGCGACGGAGTAGACGTCCGACGCAGCGCCGAGTTCGTCGCCACGCACCTGCTCGGGGCTCATGTAGGCAGGTGTGCCGATGATCATGCCGGTCTTGGTGTGACGGACCTCGGTGTCGAGCGCTCGCGCAATGCCGAAGTCGGCAAGCTTGACGACGCCCTGCGTGTCCAGCATGAGGTTCTCGGGTTTGACGTCGCGGTGGAGCACCCCGCGAGCGTGTGCGAGGTCCAGGGCTGCGAGACACGCCAGCACCGCGGCGCAGGCTTCGTCGGTGGCGATGCCGCGGTCCTTGAAGCGATCGCCGACCGATGCTGCACACCGCTCCATGATCAGCATGCACGCGTGCTCATCTTCGACGTAGTCGTAGACCGGGACGATGTGCGGGTGTTCGAGCGATGCAACGACTTTGGCTTCGTCGACGAACCGCTCCCGCACGGTGCCGTCGGTGGCGAAGACCTGTGGGAGGACCTTGATGGCGACGTCGCGACCGAGCTGGGTGTGGTGGGCCGCGTACACCACGCCGAACGCGCCGCGACCGAGCTCGGATCCCACCTCGTATGCGGGTAACGCCGCCTGCAGCGCTTGGAGCGCTCGTGCTTCCACCAGCTCAGTATCGCGGGCGGGAGTCTCGAATGGAGGAGATACCGGATTCAGGAGCGGTTCAGTCCGGAACGGCGGGGACCCCGCAGCTCGGATACACCGAGGTGAGGATCGAGTCGTAGGCGGCTTCGTCGTCGGCCGACCACTCGGGTTGCATCAGCAACGGTGCCGCCTCAGGATGGTCGACCATCGTTCGCGCGACGCAGCGCCACGCATCGACTTCCTCGTCCGGCGTGCCGGCCGGGAGCTCGGACACCGCGCTGTGTTCGTAGAAGATGGCGGTCGTCATGGTGATGACCGGTGTCGGTGGTGTCGTCGCCGATTCAGTGCGCTCGCACGCCTCGAACAGCACGCGTTGCCCGTCGATCTGGGGTGTCGCGCTGGACTGCGAGGCGGCTGCCCACGCGACGACGGCATCGAAGAAGCGATCAGGCGTCGTGTCGAACGAGGCATCGACCGAGAAGCACGCCACACCCTCGCTCGTCACGTAGCTGGCGTATCCGCCCCCGTTCCAGTCGTCGAGCGCACCACGCGCATCGCGCCACGGAAGCCAGGCGTCGAGCATTGCCAACATGTCGATCATCGACAATGGCTGAGATTCCTCGATCACGGTGGCCCCCTCGGGTACGTCCACGGTGATCACGGCGTCGCGCTGCCCCGTCCCGAACAATGTCGGGTCGACCAGGATCTCCTCGGTCGGCGGCGTCTCGATCAGCGCATCGACTCCGGCGTTGCCACGGTCGGCGAACACCGACTCGAGAAGCTGCGGGCCGAGCACGTACGGAGCGATGTTCTGCTCGACCAGTGCGACGGGGACGTCGGACAACGCGGCGTCGTCGCTGGCGTCAGCGGTCAGGGCAACGCGCACCGTCTCCTGGTCGGCTTCGGACAGTGTCGAAATGTAGACGTCCTCGACGCGAAGCGCATCGGCTTCCACGATGGAGCGCAGCGCGAGGTCGTTCTGTCCGCCCAGCGCGATGTCGAAGTGTTGGGCCTGCAATGCGTGGACGAGCTCATGGGCCAGCACGGCTTTGACATCGGGCGTCAGCTCGTTCCCGCGGATGAAGATGGTGTCGGTGTCGAACGAATAGAAGCCGAGCGTCGACACGGAGAAGACGGTGTTTTCGCTGGCCAGAAGGTCGAGATCGGTCGCCAGTCCGGCTGCGTCGTACAGCGCCGACAGGTCGGCGTAGTAGTCGATCGTCGCTTGATCGGGTTCCCATGCGGCATCTCCGGTGAAGAGATCGACGTATTCCTGCTCGGTGAGAAAGTTGACGTACACCGGGTAGTCGAATGTGAGACCCCGTTCGTTCTCGACGAAGGCTGCGATCGGTTCGACACGGGGGTCCCACTGCTGGACTCGCGGGTCACGTTCTTCGGAGAACGAGGTGACGCCGAAGTACTCGAGCGCGCTGCCCACGCCTCCGATTGCCAGCAACGCAAGGACGAGCGTGGCACGCGAGAACAG
>CALIOL010000183.1 GCA_938044705.1 uncultured Ilumatobacter sp.
CGGGTCGCGTTGCCGGTCGACACGGTGTCGACCCGGCGCGCCGACGACGAGTTGTGCACGAACTGTTTGAGCACGCCGTCCTCGATGAGCACGTTGCGACGAGCGGCGAGGCCTTCGCCGTCGACGTCGGTCGACGTGTAGGCCTTCGGGTTGGTCGGGTCGTCGACGAGTGTCACGAGCGGATTGGCGACGATCTCACCGACCCGGTCCTTAAACAGTGAACGGCCCTTCGCGACCGCCATGCCGTTGAGCGTGGACGAGATGACGCTGAGGAATTGCGCCGTCACGAACGGGTCGAGCACGACGGTCACCGACTTCGACTCCGGCTTGGTCGCACCGAGCAGTGCGGTAGCCCGCTCGCTCGCCTCTCGGGCGGCGCGGTCGAGATCGAACTCGTCGGGCGAGTCGCCGACGGAGAAACCGAATCCGGTCTGCGTCTCCGCGTCATCGCCTTCGCCTTCATCGGCGAGTGTGGACACGGACACGTAGCAGCCGTTCTCGCGACCTGCCTGCCGTATGCCAGCGGTCGAGGCAACCGCTGCTTCGCCCCATGCGTCTGCGTAGTTCGAATCGTCCACGCGAACCCGCGGATCTTGGCCCGACGCCAGTTTCTCGAGCTTCTTCGCGATATCGATCTTCGCGTCGGTGGCGTACTCCGCGAGCGCGTCGTTCCACAGCACCTGTTCGGTGGTGGCGACGCCGTCGGGCTCGGCAAGGCCGGCGAACTCGTCGCTCGTGCCGAACGCAACGTTGTCACGCGCTTCTGCGAGCACTTCGCGTACCGCCCCCTCATCGAGCGTGCCGGCATAAGCGAAACCGGTTCGACCTTCCTTGATGACTCGAATCCCGATGCCTTCGGACTGTGCGGAAACGAAGTGCTCGACAGCGCCCTGATAGACGCGGACCTCGGTCTCACCGCCTCGCGAGACGAAGGCTTCGATCTGCTCGTCGCCAGCAGCCTGCCCGATCACTCGGTCGGCAATGGCCTGGAGCTCGGCCGTGGTGTCCTTCGGCGCCTGTTCACCGCTCATGCTGCAGTGCCGCCGACGGTCAGTGCCTTGACGCGCAGCGTCGGCTGCCCGTCGCCAACTGGAACGCCCTGGCCGTCCTTGCCGCAGGTGCCCGGGCTACCCATCGAGAAATCGTTGGCCAGCATGTCGATGTCTTGGAGCACCTTCGGGCCGTTGCCGATGAGGTTGCCATCGCGAAGCGGCTCGGTGATCTTCCCGTTCTCGATCAGGTATGCCTCGGTCATGCCGAACACGAAGTCACCCGACGCCGTGTTCACCGACCCGCCACCGAGCTTGGCGACGTACACACCCTCAGGCGTGCTGGCGACGATGTCGTCGGGGTCGTCCGGGCCGTTCATCACGTAGGTGTTCGTCATGCGCACCATCGGCAGGTGCTGATAGCTCTGGCGACGGCCATTGCCCGACTGCGGACGACCGTCCTTGCGCGAGCGCAAGAAGTCCCACATGTAGTCCGTGAGAATCCCGTCCTCGATCAGCACGTTGCGCTGCGTCTGCGAACCCTCGTCGTCCACACCGAGCGTGCCCCACTCACCGGGCATCGTTCCGTCGTCGACCAGGGTGACCATCTCGTTGGCGACCTGTTGGCCGACCTTGCCGGCGTACACGCTGGCACCCTTCTGGATGTGGTCCGCTTCGAGGCCGTGGCCACATGCCTCGTGAAACAGCACGCCACCGGTGCCGTGCTTGATGACGACCGGCATCGAGCCCGACGGAGCGGGGCGCGCAGCGAGCTTGGTGATCGCTTGGCGTGCTGCTTCGCGGGCCATCTCCTCGACGTCGACGGTGTCGAAGATCTCGAAACCGACCGTGTGGCCCATGGTCTGGTAGCCGGTCTGCATCCCTGCGTCGCCGTCGGCTACGGCACTGATTCGCAGCAGCGTACGGATGACCTCGTCGTCGGCGAGCACACCGTCGGTGTTGGCCACCAGCACCCGCTTGGTGGAGTCCCCATACCCCGCGGAGACTTGCACGATCTCGGGACCGTACGCACGAGCAGCCTCGTTCATCCGGTTGAGGAGTTCGACCTTGCGAGCCTTTTCGATCGAATCCGGTTGGTGCACGATTGCGTTCGGACGATGACTGGCAGCTTTGGTGAGTCCTACCGAGTTGACGCCGCCCCCGCCCTGGCTGGCAGCCGCAGCTGCGGCTCTAGCGGCTGCGGCGAGGCCTGCCTCGGAGAGATCGGAGGTGTACGCGAAGCCGGTGGTCTCGCCTGCGATCACGCGGATGCCCGCACCCCGATCACGACCGCTGGTGACCTGTTCGATGCGGCCGTCGTCGAGCCCCGCCGACGTCGACCGTTTGTCCTCGGCGTAGACCTCGGCGAAATCGGCTCCGGTCTTCGTCGCACCAGCGAGCACTCGTTCCAGGACGTCCTTGTCGATCACATCAGTCAGTGTACGAACCGACTGGGACCGACACCACAGGACACGCCGCGTACCGGGCGAGCCGCCTGACGCCGGACGACCGAAGCCAGCCGAGCAGCCCCCGCTCAGGCGGCGAGCCGATGACGATCAGATCGGCATCGGCGGATTCACGCAGCGCAAGGCACTCGAAGCTCCCGAAGGAGACGAGATGCTCGACGCCGAGATCGGGTTCGTCCACACCGAAAGCAGTGCGAATCGCCAGCTCGGCGGCAATGCGAGCGCACTCGGCACTCTGATGAACCAGTTCGGCGCTCGCCGGAGCTTCCGGGCAGCAGGGCGGCGGCGCGAAGCCGGTGATGGCACACACCGAGTCGCCGTCGCGCAGCAGCACCTCCTTCGTCCAGCGGAGCGCGTCGATCGACGCATCGGAACCATCGACTGCGACGACGATCCGTCGGGAGGGAACCGAATCATCTCGAAGCGATCCGCGATCGCCAGGACGGCTGCGCGAATGGGTGAGGGTGGCGGTCACGATCGCAGGGCGAGTCAGCTGAGCAGGAGCTCGGACGGATCGAGCCAGCAATGACTGAGGTCCCCGAGGGCACGCTCGCACGCCCGCAGTTCGTCCGCATCGATCGATGCGTCGGGGAAGACGCCGTGGCGCAGGCCGAGCACGTCGATGCGGCTCGACACGTCGTTGAGCCGAGCGAGCAACGCCTGGCGTTGTTCCACTGGGCACTGGGGTTCGGTCGACCACAACCAGATGAGTGTGACTTCGAGTCGACTCAGCACTTCGCTCGGTGACTCGGTGGCTGAGTGTGCGCTTTCGGCAATCATGAAACCCTCCAAACAATACGTACTTCTGAACATAGATATTACCGGCGACTCCATTGCGAGACAGCTGCCGGATTGCGCGATTCCTGTGACAGACACGCGCATGGTCACCGGGGCGTGGCGCCAGGCCGCGCGGGCGTTAGCGTGGCGATCCGTGACGGTGGAGACGGGGATGCGCGGGTCGGCTTCACTGGTGGTCGAACCATCCGACACGGCCTCCGCGATGAAATCCGGGGACGTCGACGTGCTCGGCACGCCGAGACTCATCGCTCTGTGCGAAGAAGCGACGATGACCGCGCTCCTCGGTGCGCTCGACGACGACCTCTGCTCGATCGGTATGCGCATCCGAGTCGATCACCTTCAACCGACCCCGGTTGGCGCTGCGGTCACGGCCGACGCCGTGCTCGACAAGATCGACGGGCGACGTCTCACGTTCACCGTTTCGGTCTCGGACTCGGGCGGACTCGTTGCTGCAGGCAAGATCACCCGTGCTGTGGTGGATCGTTCGAGGTTCCTCGACAAGTGCTGCTCAGCCTGAACCGAGCCCCGACACGGCCGCTCCTCGGCGTACAGTTGCAGCAATGACCGAGGGGAGCGCATCGCCTGAAGCGCTGCCGCGCGTCCACCGCCTCTATTGGTGGAAGGAAGCCGCGATCGTCATTGCCTTCTACGTGGTGTATTCGTGGATCCGAAATCGGTTCGGTTCGAACCAGATCGCCAAGGACGGGGTCCCGGAGGCAGCGTTCCACAACGCGGAACGCATCATTCAGATGGAGCGAGCGGTCGGGCTCTTCCACGAAGAGAGCATCCAGGAGCTCTTCCTCGCGCAGCGCTGGTTCATCCAGTTCTGGAACGTCTACTACGGCACCGCTCACTTCTTCGTCACGCTCGCCGTCTTCATCCTGCTGTTCTTCAAACGCAAAGACGTGTTCCCGCAATGGCGCAACACGCTCGCCGCCATGACCGCCCTCGCGATCATCGGCTTCGCGTTCTTTCCGCTCATGCCACCTCGACTTCTCGACCAGCCGTGCCCGAGCGCGGAGAGCGTCGAGTTCGGCGGCGCATGCGTGGAGAGCAGCTTGCGGCCAGGCAAGGAACAGATCTTCGACGGCTCCAACGGGTTTGGATTCGTCGACACCTTGAGCGTGTATGGCGGACCGTGGCGCTTCGACTCCGAAGAGGTCGCATCGATCTCGAATCAGTACGCAGCGATGCCCAGCCTGCACATCGGCTGGTCCGTGTGGTGCGCTCTGGCCGTGTGGCCGCTCCTGCGGAGGCGATGGACCCGCGTCGCCGTGCTGCTCTATCCACTCGCCACCTTGTTCTGCATCATCGTCACGGCGAATCACTTCTGGCTCGACGGTGCAGGCGGCCTGCTCGCGTTCATGGTGGGAGCGCTGCTCGGGTGGGGTCTGCACCGTTGGAATCAGAACCGACTCGATCGGCGCGACATGCTGAACGCGATGTTGAGCGAGCGTTCAGGTGGTACACCTCAACGATTCCGACTGAGCTCGGTGGCCTCAGAGATCTTCGATGACGTGCAGGGCGAGGCCGATGAGTCTCCGGCTTCCTCGCTCACCGATCCCTCGCTGCCCGGCCCGGACGCACCATCGGAGTGACCTTCGACGATGCGCCGCAGTGTCACGCATGTCGCTCCCTGGCGTCGTAACCTAGGGGCCACATGAGCCAGATGCGTCTGAACCCTCTCAACGGGCGATGGGTGACGATCGTGCCCGACCGCGCCGAGCGGCCGAGCGATTTCGCGCCACGCGACCCGAGCGATGACTTCACCCTCGATCGACCGTGCCCGTTCTGCCCGGGCAACGAGGAGGAGACCCCTCCAGCACTCGAGACCATCGACGAGGACGGCAGCTGGTCGATGCGGGTGATCCCGAACCTCTACCCGGCGTTCGACGGCGAGGATGCGTTCGCGGTGCACAACCTCGGTCCCGTTCACGTGAAGGCTGAGGCGAGCGGTATCCACGAGGTGTTCGTCTACGCCCCGGACCATCAGGGGGCGCTGCACGAACTCGACGACGAACATGCATCGCAGCTGATGCACGTATTGAAGCGTCGCCTCGCAGAACACGCCGCGCTCCCCTTCGTGCGTTACACCCAGGTCATCGTCAACCACGGCCGCGAGGCCGGCGCGTCCGTCGAGCATCCGCACGGCCAGATCCTCGGACTGCCGTTCGTGCCGAGCGAGGTCCTCGACGAAGAGCGAGCGTTCGCTCGCTTCGCCGGTGGCTCACTGCTGGAAACCACGATCGCTGCCGAGCTGGCGGGTGGCGAGCGGATCGTCATCGAGAACGACGACGTCGTGGTGATGTGTCCGTGGGCGAGCGGCGTTCCCTATGAAATGATCATCGTGCCGCGCGAACAGCATGCGCATCTTCCCGACGCCTCGGATCGCTCGCTCGATGCCATGGGCATCGCACTGCGCGATGCAATCGGGCACCTCAACAAGGCGCTCGGTGATGTCGCGTTCAACCTCGGGTTGCACACCGCCCCGCATCAGCACACCGGCGACTACCACTGGCACATGCACATCTGGCCCCAGATCACCACGCAGGCCGGGTTCGAGCGTGGCACGGGCGTGATGATCAACATCGTCGCCCCCGAGGAGGCAGCGAGCACGCTGCGTTCCGTGGGCGCTCCCGTCTGATCCGGGGTCGATCTCAGTCGCGCTTGTTGCTCGCTGCTTCGGGAGAGCGGGCCCACATCAGTGCGCTGTCGAAGCCGAGCTTGTCATCGGGTCGGAACTCGATGATCACGCGATCAGGCGAATCGAGGAACTTCTGGAACGTCGACGATGCAACCTCGTCGTCGGGTCGAATCCACTTGGCGAACCGCGGGTAGAACCAGTCCTTGATCTCCCGCGACGAGTGCACGGTGCACTCGCCCTTGTACGTCACGGTCTTGCCGGTACCCATGTCGGTGCCGGTGCTCGTGATGCAGATCGACGCCCGAGGAAACCGACGAATTGCCGAGATGCGAGCGCGGCGCTCCGCCGCGGTCAGCCACAACGTTCCGTCATGGTGCAGGTACGACATGATGACACCGAACGCTTCCCCCGCCTTGTTCGTCCACATGAACGTACATTCACGCTGGGTGGCGAGGAGCTGCGCTTCGAGCTCCGGGCTGAGCCCACATTCGGTCAGGTCTTCATAGCTGTCGGTCATGATTCGCTCCCGTCGGTTCGCCGAGTGCCGGAGAGCCAGACCATCGACATCGGACCGACGTCGAGGAGCGCGGATGACGGCTGTCCCTGCCACGCCTCGTCGTCGGTAGCGACGACGGGATCGATCGAACGGTGCCCGCTCCCCCACCAGGCTGCGGCGTCGGTGTCGAGGGCGAGTTCCCACTCTCCGTTCCATGGAAGCCCCACGCGGTAGCCCGGCCGCGGCACCGGTGTGAAGTTCGCGATGCATGCAACAGCACTCGAGCCGTGTTCTCCCCATCGGAGGAAGGCATACATCGAGTGCTCTGCGTCATCGGCGTCGAGCCACTGGAATCCGGCCGGGTCGTCGTCGCGCTGCCAGAGTGCAGGGAACGCGTCAGCCGACCGGCTCATCTCCGCGAGCACGTCATGCACGCCTCGGTGCGAGGGGTGGTCCATCAGGTGCCACGGAAGCCCTGAGGCATCGTTCCATTCCTGCCACGGTGCGAGTTCTGCGCCCATGAACAGCAGCGGTGAACCAGGCATCGACCATTGCCAGGCGAGAAGCGCACGCAGCCCTGCGAAGCGTTGCCAGTCGTCGCCACCCATCTTGTTCAACAGGCTGCCCTTGCCGTGGACGACCTCATCGTGACTCAACGGCAGGACGAACCGCTCGTTGTAGGCATAGAGCTGCGCGAACGTCATCTCGTTGTGGTGATGTGCGCGGTGCACGGGGTCGTGCTCGAGGTACCCGAGCGAATCGTGCATCCATCCGAGATTCCACTTGTGACTGAAGCCGAGACCGCCCTCCGACACCGGGTGGGTCACTCCCGGCCATGCGGTCGACTCTTCGGCGATCATCAGCACGTCGGGAAACTCGTCGCCGACAACGGTGTTGGTCTGCTGAATGAGCTCGATCGCTTCGAGATGCTCGCGCCCTCCGTGCCGGTTCGCAGTCCACTCACCATGGTTGCGCGAGTAGTCGAGGTACAGCATCGAGGCGACGGCATCGACGCGCAGCCCATCGACGTGGAACTCGTCCAGCCAGTACAACGCGTTGGCCACGAGAAAGTTGCGGACCTCGTTGCGGCCGTAGTCGAAGACGTAGGTCCCCCAGTCTGGGTGCTCGCCGCGGCGCGGGTCCGGGTGCTCGTACAGCGGTGTGCCGTCGAAGCGGCCGAGGCTCCAGTCATCTTTCGGGAAGTGGGCCGGCACCCAGTCGACGATCACACCGACACCACGACGGTGGAGCGAGTCGACGAATCGGCGACACCCATCGGGGTCGCCGAAGCGCGCCGTCGGCGCGAAGTAGCCCGATACCTGATAGCCCCACGAACCTCCGAACGGGTGCTCGGCGATGGGCAAGAGTTCGACGTGGGTGAACCCGAGTCGGGTCACGTGCTCGCCGACCTGCTCGGCCAGCTCGTCCCACGTTTCGACCCCGCGACGCCACGACCCCAGGTGCACCTCGTACACACGCATCGGTGATGTGCCGGCGAGTGTGACCCCACGGCCATTCATCCATTCGTCGTCGCTCCAGTCGAAGGACTCGAAGGACGGTACGACGCTGGCGTCGCTGGGCGGCCGTTCGGTCTGGCGTGCGAACGGATCAGCCTTGCGGATGGTTCTGCCTTCCGACGTCGTGATCTCGAACTTGTAGCAGTGCCCTGCGGTCGCAGTCGTCGAGAGGACCGACCAGATGCCCGACGCAGCGTCGACGCGCTCCATGGGTTCGGGACGCCAATCGTTCCAATCGCCGACGACGGCCACCGCACGAGCATTCGGCGCCCACACAGCGAACCGCATCGGCGAGTGCCCCTCCGGTGGACGACCCACCTCTTGTGGGCCGAGGAGTTCCCAGAGACGACGATGGGTCCCCTCCCCGAAAAGGTGCAGGTCGAGTTCACCGATGTGCTGATCGTTGGCCGGCATCACGGCCCACCGTACTTGCCGCACCGATTCGGTGTGCCACGCTCGAAGAAGTCGACGCTGGCAAGAGCGTTCCCGACGCCCAGGTCGCCCGGTTACAGTCCGCACGTGCGAGTGTTGATGCTGAGCTGGGACTTCCCGCCACGGGTGACCGGTGGAAACGCCGCACACGTCCAGGGGCTCAGCCGGGCACTCGCCGAGGCGGGCCACGACGTGGTCGTGCTCACGCCAGCGACCAGCCACCACCACTCACCATCAGAACAACTCGGCAAGGTTCGGGTGCTGCGCGCCGAGATCGGCCTGCCGCACATCCTCGAAGAGCGGTATCTCGCGGTCGCTGCGTCAGCGAACCACGCACTCACGCAAGTGGTGCTGGACGCAGACTCTCCGCTCCACGGGTGGATCCCAGATGTCGTCCACGGCCACGACTGGCGGATCGGGTGGGCCGCCGACACCATTGCACGACATCACGGTGTGCCGTTCGTCCTCACGATGCACGGAACCGAACGCGTTCGCCACGGCGGCAATCTTCCTGATGGGCGCCCGACCGACGTGAACTCGATCGAATGGTGGCTGGCGTTTCGAGCTGACCGCCTGATCGCGTCGACTCGGTTCATGGTCGATCAGCTCGTGACCACGTTCGAGCTCGCTCCTGAGCAGGTCGTACGGGTGCCGAACGGCATCGACCCTGCGCTGTGGGCCGGTCACGACCGGCCAACCGACCGAGAAGAACTCGTCGTGTCATGGGGCCGCGTGCAGTACGAGAAAGGGTTCCAGGTACTCGCTCGAGCAATGACGACCGTCCGACACCGGATTCCCGAAGTCGGATGTGTGATCGCTGGTCGAGGCACCTATCTCCCCGAACTCCAGACCCAGATCGACGTCGAAGGCGTGAGTGATCTCATCGACCTGCCCGGCTTCTTGGGGGACACGGCCCTACGCGCGCTGGTCCAACGTGCTGGATGCGTCGTGCTTCCTTCGCTGTATGAGCCGTTCGGCTTGGTCGCGCTCGAGGCGTTGGCGGCCGGGGCGCCGCTGATCGTCGCTCGCACTGGGGGCCTCGCCGAGCTGATCGTCGGTACGGATGCAGGTCTGACCTTCGAGCCCGGAAACCCGGACGACCTTGCCCACTGTGTCGAGCTCGTACTGCGCGACAAGGATCTCGCTCATCGGCTCACGACGAACGCACGACGGCTGATCGAGACGAAGTACGCGTGGGATGCAATAGCGAATGCCGTCGTGGCTGTCTACGACGATGTCTCAGCGCAACGCACCTGATCCCACTGCCGAAACGGACACACACCGTTACCCTCGCGTGACGATGCGCCCGACCCACCGATTCAACGTCATCAGCGAGATCCCTGACTCCTTGTCGGCTCTGCCAGCCTTGGCCGCCAACCTGCACTGGGCATGGGATCGCCAACTCGCCGCAGTGTTCGACCGGATCGACGGGCGCGCGGCCGACGCATCCTGGCGACGCACGGGTCAGCATCCGACCGATCTGATTCGGCGCACCGACCCGTCACGCTGGCTCGAGCTCGCAGCTGACACAGACTTCGTCGCCCAGGTCAGCGGCGCGAAACAGCGCCTCGATGACGCACTCGTCGGCGACACGTGGTTCGGCGACCGCGAGTCGACATCGGGGTCAGCACTGCGCAGCGTGGCGTACTTCTCCCCCGAGTTCGGGATCACCGAGGCGCTCCCGCAGTACTCGGGCGGACTCGGAATTCTCGCAGGCGACCACCTCAAGGCCTCTTCCGACCTCGGAGTTCCGCTGATCGGCGTGGGCCTCCTGTACGCCGAGGGGTACTTCCGCCAACGGCTCAACAGCGACGGCTGGCAAGAAGAGCGGAACGAGACCATCGACCCGCATGCGCTCGGGATCGTGCCGACCGGCGTCGTCGTGGAGGTCGATCTCGCAGGGGTCACCGCAAAGGTTCAGGTCTGGCGCGTCGACGTCGGCCGCATTCCGCTCTATCTCCTCGATACCAACGTGCCGGGGAACCCGCCCGAGATCGTCTCGGTCACCAACCGCCTGTACGGCGGTGACGAGCAGCACCGGCTCCGCCAGGAGATCGTGCTGGGCATCGGCGGCGTGCGAGCGCTGCGGGCCCTCGACCTGGATCCGCAGGTCTTCCACATGAACGAGGGGCATGCGGGCTTCCTCGGCCTCGAGCGCGTTCGCGAGTGGATCGATCGAGGGCTCAGCTTCGCCGAGGCGATCGAGGCGGTTCGAGCAGGCGGGGTGTTCACGACGCACACCCCGGTTCCCGCTGGCATCGACCGGTTCCCGCGGGATCTGTTCGAGCGGTATTTCGCCGACTTCGCTCCGCTCCTCGGGGTCGGCTTCGACGAGCTCTTCGCCCTCGGACAGCGTGCGGACGAGCCTGACGGGAAGTTCAACATGGCAGTCATGGGAATGAACCTCGCGTCTCGTCGCAACGGGGTCGCCGCCCTGCACGGGTCCGTGGCCCGCGAGATGTTCAGTGGACTGTGGCCCGACATTCCGACTCAGGAGACCCCCGTCGGACACATCACCAACGGTGTCCACGCCCGGACCTGGGTGAGTGACCGGGTCGACGAGTTGCTGTCCGACGTCGTCGGCGAACAGTGGCACGTGGCAGACGAAGACGAGTTCGCGCGAGTCAGCGATATCGACCACGGCGCCATCTGGGCCGTACGCCGCCAGGGCCGCCAAGAACTAGTCGACCTCGTGCGTGACCGTCTGGGTGCAGACCTGCTCGACCCCGACGTGCTGACCATCGGATTCGCTCGTCGCTTTGCGACGTACAAGCGAGCCAACCTCCTCCTCGACCAACTCGACCGACTCAAGTCGCTGGTGTTGAACGCAGATCGCCCCGTCCAATTCGTGTTTGCCGGCAAGGCTCACCCCGCTGATCATCCGGGCAAGTCGCTGATGCAGCACATCAATCAGATCACGCGCGACACCGACGTGCGTCACCGATTCGTCTTCATCCCCGACTACGACATCGGGATCGCTCGCACGATGTACCACGGCTGCGATGTCTGGCTGAACACCCCGCGTCGGCCGATGGAGGCGTGCGGCACCAGCGGGATGAAAGCGGCGCTGAACGGCGTGCTGAACTGTTCCATCCTCGATGGCTGGTGGGACGAGATGTCCAACGGCACCAACGGGTTCGACATTCCGTCCTACGAGGACGACCACGACGACTCACGGCGCGATCAACGCGAGGCCAACGCCACCTACGAAGTGCTCGAACAGCAGCTCGTACCGCTCTACTACGACAGGGGCGATGACGGATTGCCGCACGGTTGGATCGACAGGATCAAAGACAACTGGATCTCACTGGGCTGGAACGTGATCGCCGGCAGGATGGTCCGTGACTACACCACCAAGCTCTACGAAGCCGCTGCCGCCGCCGCCGATGTCGCAACACGCGACGACGCCGCCAGCGCACGCGAGCTCGCAGCATGGCGCAACGGCGTCGGTTCGGTGTGGTCGACCGTCGAGGTCACCGTCGAGGAAGCTTCCGAGCTTGCCGACGGAGTTGCCGGTCAACAACGAGTCATCGCAGCGTCCGTCGACCCGGGCGACCTACGCCTCGACGAAGTGGCTGTGCAGATCGTGCACGGACCACTCGACCCGTCGGGAGCACTCGACGCGAGCCGCGTGCAGGTCGTTGCCATGATCGGCAACGATGCCGGTCGATTCACCGGGGAGTTCACTCCCGTCGGAGCGGGGCCGTGGGGTGCCGCAGTGCGTGCGATGCCGATCCATCCGGCGCTCAGCAGTCCGGTCGAAACCGGCCTCGTCACTCTTGGCTGAGCGTCGTACGCTCACCCGATGAGCGTGCGTCACGACAGCCAAGCCCCTGACGACGTCGCACGAGCACCGCTGTCGAAGTGGCAGATCCTCATCGCGTTCGGCGGACTCAGCGCGATGCTGTCGGCCGGCTACGGGGTGCTCTTCACGATCGTTGACGACTACAAGACCGAATACGGAATCGACGAGTCGTCGATCGGGTACGTCATCGGGATCGGGTTCTTGTCCGGGTTCGTTTCCCAGGTGCTGTTCGCACCGTTCGCCGATCGCGGCCACGCTCGGAAAGTCGTCGTCCTCGGTGTGGCGGTTGCCGTGCTCGGCCTCATCTTGATGGCAATCGGCACGACGCTCATCCCGATCATCATCGGCAGAGTCGTCAACGGCATCGGTATCGGCGCGGCCAATCCGGCGATCCGACGCATCGTCATTCTCGCGGACCCCGACAACCTGGGTCAGAACCTCGGACGGCTCCTGTCGGCTGACGTGTTCGGCTTCGCGATGGGTCCTGCGATCAGCGCAATTCTCGTCGGGCCGGTGGGTATCCCTGCGCCGTTCCTCGTCGTCAGCGCGGTTGCGCTCGTGCTGTTGCCGTTCGTCGCCCGCGTCCCCGTCGACGAGGCCACTGCGGAGTTTCGCCCACAGAAGCGACTCGCGCTCGACCTGCTGAAGATCCCAGCGTTCGCCGGGGCGAGCGTGCTCGCTGGCGCCACGTTCGTGATGATCGGAGGATTCGACGCATTGTGGGCGCTGGTCCACGACGAGCTCGGCACCTCCGAGTGGATTGCAAACCTCGGCATCACACTCTTCGCGGTGCCACTCGTCATCCTCGGGCCGTGGAGTGGCCGCACCGCCCAGACCTTCGGGCCGTTCAAGCTCGCCGCGATCGGACTCGTTGCCGGTTCGCTCTTCATCTTCGGGTACGGCTTGTTGCCGACGGGTGGGCTCGTGTTCGCGCTCGCGATGTTCCATGCCGTCAGCGATGGGGCGACCATTTCGGCCCCGTCCGTCGCTGCTGGCATGGTCGTCCCTGCCGATCGTCAGGCCGGAGCACAGGGAGTCCTGGGCGCGTCTCAGGCGTTGATGGCCGGCGTGATGGCGATGATCACCGGAGAGGTCTACGAGGCACACGGACGAACCGTGGCCTACACCGTGGTGGCGATATCGATCTTCTCCCTGGTGGTGCTCGGCCTGTACCTCGCTCGTGACTCGTGGTCGTTGAACCGGCCGGTGCCCGTCGAGTAGCGACTACTTGCCGGTGAACTCGGCCTTGCCCGGTCCATGCTCGAGGAAGCTGGCGACACCGATCTGGCTGTCGTCGGACCGGAAGACTTCGACGAACCCGTCGCGCTCCATCGCGAGGCCTTCGTCGAGCGACGTGGAGAGACCAGCATCGATCAGACGCTTCGTGATGCCTTGCGCGACGAGCGCACCCTTCGCTGCCTCCGCAGCGAGCGCGATCGCACGGTCGTGGAGCTCCTCGGGGGCGACGACCTCGTCGGCCAGGCCGATCCGTAGCGCTTCGTCCGCTTTCACCTGACGTCCGGTGAGGCACATCTCCTTCGCCTTCGAGGGGCCGACGACCCGCGCAAGCCGCTGGGTGCCACCTCCGCCAGGGATGATGCCGAGCAAGATCTCGGGCTGGCCGAACACCGCCTTTTCCGAAGCGATGCGGTAGTCACAACCCAGCGCGAGCTCGCAGCCTCCCCCGAGCGCGTAGCCCGCCACCGCAGCGATGACCAGCCGCGGGAGGCCTGCGAACGCACCGATCGTGTCGTGGAAGAGCGGGCCGATCTCGGCGGCCTCGTCGGGACCTCCGAACTGCGAGATGTCGGCGCCAGCGGCGAAGATCCGCTCACCACCGGTGAGCACGACGGCGCCGGGCAGGTCCGCAGCCAGTTCTTCGGCGACCTGACGCAACTCGCCGAGCAGCTCACGAGACAGCGGGTTGACCTTTCCGTTCGCGAGGGTCACGACTGCGACTCCGTCGTCGCGTCGTTCGAGCGTCAGCAGTTCATAAGCCATCGCCCCAGCCTGCCAGACCCACCCCACTGCATCTCAGCTGGCCCAAGCGATGAGTCTCCGGCCGGGAAGTCCCGCCGCAGACTCACCGCCAGCGCGATTTAGGCGTCGATGGCGGCGAGCATCTCGTCGGCGGCCGTCCACGGGTCGGTGCTGCGCTCGACGACTTCTTCGGTCAGCTCGTCCCAACGGTCGCCCGTGCAGATACGACGGGCCTTGCGCCCGAGGCGCTGCGCGATGATCTCACGCAGTTCCTCGCGCATTCGGAAGGTCCGACGCTCCTTCAACAACCCAGTGGTCTCGGCGAACTCCCGGTGTTCGAGCACCGTGTTCCACAGTTCCTCGACCCCTGCACCCGTGGTTCCCACCGTGTCGATGATCGGCGCACGCCAGGCCTCGTGTGCGATGTCGGACAGGTCGAGCATCTGCATGAGGTCTCGGCGCGTCTCGTCGGCGCCCTTGCGATCTGACTTGTTGATCACGAAGATGTCGGCGATCTCCATGAGCCCGGCCTTGTTCGCCTGCACGCTGTCACCCCATCCTGGATTCACGACCACGATGGTCGTGTCGGCCTTGCCGGCGACTTCCACTTCGACCTGGCCGACGCCCACGGTCTCGACGAGGATCCACTTCCGTCCGATCGCGTCGAGCGCACGCACCGCTTCGGGGGTTGCGAGCGACAGCCCGCCGAGGTGCCCGCGGGTGGCCATCGACCGGATGAACACGCCCGGGTCGGTTGCATGATCTTGCATGCGCACGCGATCGCCGAGGATCGCACCGCCGGTGAACGGCGACGACGGGTCGATGGCCAGCACGGCGATTTCCAGCTCCAGCGAACGCAGATGCTTGATCGTCGCCGACGTCAATGTCGACTTGCCGGCACCCGGCGCTCCGGTGAGCCCGACGGTGTACCCGGCACCCGACAGCGGGTAGGCGAGGCGGCCGATCTCTCGAGCGTCGTCGTCACCACGTTCGATCAGCGACAACAGGCGAGCCAGCGAGGCGCGATCGCCATCGAGCGCGGACTGGAAGAGTTCTGGAGCGGGCAGTCGCTTGCGGGCCATATCGCTACAGAGTCAATCGGATTGCGCGGTGCGGCGCCCAATCAGGCGAGGGGGCTGCGCTCGGGGCCGTTGCCGATTGCAGCGTCGAGATCTCGAGCAGCGATATCGATGACCTCGGTCACGCCGTCGACCCGGTCGCGCATGATCCGTTCGATACCCGCTTTGAGGGTCTGCGTCGAGGCAGGACAGCCGACGCAGGCGCCGGTGAGCTCGACTTCGACGATGCCGGTGTCTTCATTGACGGCATGCAGGATGATGTCGCCGCCATCGGCTTGCAGGGCGGGACGGATCACTTCGATGGTGGTTTCGACCTGTGCTCGCATCTCGATGACCATTCAATCAGCGAGGGCCGTACGATCCTTGTCGTGCAGACGACGCTCGCGCTTGTGGCCCATCAGGGCGGCTGGGACGAGGCCTTGCTGATCGGCGGACCGATCCTGGCCATCGCCGGTCTGCTGATCCTCGCCAAGAAGCGCGTGGACGCAGCGGCAGACGAATTGTCTGCCACGACCGACCCGGAATGAGCGCCATGCTTCCCGACATCTTGAAGACTCCCCTCGCGCTGCCCGTCGTGGCGTCGCCCATGTTCATCTGCTCGGGCCCAGAGCTGGTCATCGCCCAGTGCAAGGCCGGCGTCATCGGCTCGTTCCCAGCGTTGAACGCTCGACCCGCAGCCGCACTCGACGAATGGCTGGACCGCATCGCCAATGAACTCGCGGAGTTCCGCGCGGAGAACCCAGACCTCCCCGTTGCCCCGTTTGCCGTGAACCAGATCGTCCACGGGTCGAACAAGCGGCTCGAGGAGGACCTCGCCACGTGCGTCGAGCACCAGGTTCCGATCGTGATCACCTCATTGGGCGCACGACCCGAGGTCAACGACGCGGTGCACTCCTACGGGGGCATCGTGTTGCACGACGTGATCAACAACCGTTTCGCTCGCAAGGCGATCGAGAAGGGTGCCGATGGCCTGATCGCGGTCGCTGCGGGCGCTGGAGGCCACGCCGGAACGCAGTCGCCGTTTGCGCTGGTCCAGGAGATCCGCGAGTGGTTCGACGGTCCGCTGCTGTTGTCCGGAGCGATCGCCCACGGCCGATCCGTGCTCGCAGCGCGGGCGTGTGGCGCCGACTTTGCGTACGTCGGATCTGCGTTCCTCACCGCAGAGGAAGCAAACAACGACCCCGAGTACAAGCAGATGGTCGCAGACAGCGGTGCGGCCGACATCGTGTACAGCAACCTGTTCACGGGCGTGCACGGCAACTACCTGCGCGGCAGCATCGAAGCAGCCGGTCTCGACCCCGACGCTCTCCCCGAATCCGACCCGAGTGCGATGGACTTCGGCTCCGGCGGCACCTCCGACTCGAAGGCGTGGAAGGACATCTGGGGAGCCGGTCAGGGAATCGGCGCCGTGCGCGACATCGTCCCCGCTCAGGTGATCGTCGACCGAATGGTCGAGCAGTACCGAGCTGCGCTGGCCGATATCGCCAGCTGAAGTCAGCTGCGCTCGATGAGCGCGCCGACCGCCTGCAGTCGGCCGACGAGGTCGTCGTAGCCGCGGTCGATGTGATGGATCCCGCTGATGCGCGTCTCGCCCTCGGCGGCGAGTCCGGCCACGACCATTGCCGCCCCGGCGCGGATGTCGTGCGCCTTGACCGGCGCTCCGGACAGGCGGGGCACGCCGCGGATCACCGCGTGGTGGCCACTGGTGCGCACGTCGGCACCGAGTCGCTGGAGCTCTTCCACGTAGCGGAAGCGACCGGGGTACAGGTTCTCGGTCACGATGCCGACACCGTCTGCCACGGCGAGCATCGTGATGATCAAGGGCTTGTAGTCCGTGGCGATGCCGGGGTACGGCAGCGTGGCGATGTCGATCGATCGAGCTCGCTCCTCGGCAATGACGTGGATACCCGCGTCGGTGACCGTCAGGTCGAGTCCCATCTCACCGAACCGCTCCAACAGCATGCTCATCTGGTCGCCGCGAGCTCCGACCACGTCGAGCTCGCCACCCGCAACGCTGCACGCCGCGAGGTAGGTGGCCGCTTGAATTCTGTCCGGACACGTCCGGTGCGCAACCGGGCGGAGGTCGGCTTGGTCGACGCCTTCGATGCGGAGCGTGGCCGTACCGATGCCCTCGATCTTTGCGCCCATCGAAACGAGGAACTCACACAGGTCCGAGATCTCGGGCTCGCGTGCGCAGTTGTCGATCGTGGTCACGCCGTCTGCGAGCACTGCGGCCGTCATCAGGTTCTCGGTCGCTCCGACGCTCGGGAAGTCGAGGGTGATGTCCGCGCCGTGCAGTCGGTCGGCACGCGCTTCGAGGTACCCGTGACTGAACTTGAACTCAGCACCCATCGCTTCCAGCCCGGCGATGTGCAGGTCGATCGGGCGGGCGCCGAAGTCGTCGCCGCCGGGCATCGAGAGCTTCACCTCTCCGCAGCGGGTCAGGAGTGGGCCAAGGACGTTGATGGAGGCGCGGATTCGTTCGACGAGCTCGTACGGCGCGACGGGAACGACATCACCCGTGTTGAACAGCACCACCTTGCCGGGCTCGGGTCGCGTCATCTCGACCCCGATCGCAGCGAGCAGGTCGCCCATGATCGCAACGTCGACGATGTCGGGCACGTTGGTCAGTTCGTGGTGACCGTCGCACAAGATGGTCGTGGCCATCAGCTTCAGGACGGAGTTCTTGGCGCCGGGCACCACGACGGTGCCCGAGAGCGGGCCGCTGCCGCGGACGACGATCGTTTCTTCCGGTGCATTCACAGCTCCCCAGTATGCTCCCGCCGTGGAGCCAGGTGGGCGCATTGTGACCCGTCGGTGGCCAAATGACCGAGACCACCGTGAGCGGATCGCGGCAGCTCGTGTCGATCTCATCTCCGAGTGCGAGCTCGAACGCAGCGTCGACGGTGCCCGTGAGCAGGTGGTCTACGGCCAAGAGCTCGGTCCGTTCACGACCTATCAGCGGATCGTGGATCTCCCCGCCGAGTCGGACAGCGACGAGCAGATCGTCGAACGCACTCGCTACCGGCTGAAGATTCCATGGTTCGGCTGGCTGTTCGGCCCACCGGTGCGCCAAGTGCTCGCCCGGCGACTGAAGCCCAAGGGATGGTGGACACCTCCTGACGAAGTCGACGCAACGCAAGCCCTCGTCATCGGCCTGCTCGCCGCTGCGTCGATGTCCGCCGCGTTCGTCAACACGATCTTCACCCAGACCGTCGGGTTCGCGGCCGACGACTTCGGGATCAGCGAAACCGCAAAGGGCGACGCTGGTTCGATCGTGCGCGCCGGCATCGTCTTCGCGCTTCCCGCGGCCGTGATTGCCGACCGCGTGGGACGAAGACGGGTCCTGGTCGTCGTCGCGTTCCTCGCGCCTGTACTCACCATCCTCGGAGCTGCCGCGCCGAACTTCCCGCTCCTGGTCGCCAGTCAGACCATCGGCCGGCCGATGGGCATTGCGCTTGCCTTCGTGGTCGGCGTGATCGCAGCCGAGGAGATGCCCAAGAACAGCCGCGCCTATGCGATCAGCGTGCTGGCGATGGCGTCGGGTCTCGGAGCGGGCGTCGCCGTGATGTCGCTGGGCCTGGCGGACATCAGCGAAGGGAGCTGGCGCCTGACCTACCTGGTGTCGGCGATCTGGCTCGTGGTCGCATTCGACCTGATGCGTCGCCTTCCCGAGACACGGCGCTTCACCGCCGACGCCGCTCGCAAGGACCGCTCAGCCAAAGCTCCCCGGTTGGACCGCAAGCGGTTTGCGCTCCTTGCCGCAGTGGCCTTCTTCGGCAACATCTTCATCTCTCCGGCGAGCTTCTTCCAGAACACGTACCTCGAAGACGTTCGCAACTTCAGCGGCGGTCAGATCGGCCTGTTCTCGATCCTGATCGGGACCCCGGCGGGCATCGGCCTCATCCTCGGAGGTCGCTTCGCCGACCGGCACGGCCGTCGCACGCTGATCAGCGTTGCTCTTCCGATCTCGGTGCTGGCGATCGTCGCGGCGTTTTCGTTCGGAGGGCTCGGGCTGTGGGGCTTCTCGCTGCTCGCCGGTGTACTCGGATCTGCAGTCTTCCCAGCAATGACCGTGTACCGCACGGAACTGTTCCCCACCGCCAACAGAACCCGGGCGACCGGCTTCATCACCGCGTCCGCGCTGATCGGCGGCATCGGCGGGCTCAGCATCGCCGGGCGTCTGTTGGACGACGGCTGGTCGTATGGAGCCACGATGGGGTTGCTCGCCGTCGGGCAGTTGATCGTCACGATCCTGGTGGTTGCCGCCTACCCAGAAACCGCACACCAGGAACTCGAAGCCCTCAATCCCGAAGACGATCCCATCGATCTCGCAAGCGCCTGACTCAAACTCAGATGACACGTCGTGACGGCACTCGCTACGTTGGACGAATGGACATGTGAACGATCTTTCCCGTCGAGAATCAATCACACCGAGGAGCATCACATGACCGATCTGTCCACCACTGCGCCCGCATTCGTCGAGATGGCGCATCGAATCGTCTGGGCCACCGTGGCGACCGTCGAGCCCGACGGCCAGCCCCGGACGAGAATCCTCCACCCCATTTGGGAGTGGGATGGCGACAGCCTCGTCGGCTGGATCGCCACAGGGCCAGACACGCCGAAGGCACGCCATCTCGACAACGAGTCGCGGATCTCACTCACGTACTGGGATCCGACCCAGGACGTGTGCACCGCCGAGTGCCAGACTGCGTGGCTTGACGCCCCCGACGACAAGCAGACCGCGTGGGATCGCTTCGCCGAAGCACCGGAACCGGTCGGGTACGACCCGTCGATCATCCCCGGTTGGGACACACCGGAGTCAGCCGGGTTCGGTGTGCTCGAACTCCATCCGACCCGGCTTCGCGTGTTTCCAGGAAGCCTGCTATCGAAGGGCGAAGGAGACCTGCTGGCGTGGCGCCGCGAAGCTGAGTGATCAGTCGTCGTCGAAGAGTTCCTCGAGGAAGTCGGTCGGCTGCGCCAAGAAGTGGGCGGTGATGCGCACGGTGTCGATGTTGGCCCACTCCACTGCGGTGGGCCCGGTTTCGGTGAAGTCGTACAGCGTCGCGCCGGGGTAGGCCATCAGCAACGGCGAGTGCGTGGCAATGATGAATTGGCAGCCCTGGTCGACGAGGTCACGCATTCGCACCAACAGCTGTAACAGGCCGTGCACCGACAGTGCGGCCTCGGGTTCATCGAGCACGAAGACGCTGCGCGGCCCGAACCGGTGAGCAACCAGGTCGATGAACGACTCGCCGTGGGACTTGTCGTGCGGCGAGCCGCCGTACCACTGCGCCGACCCGTAGTTCTCGATCGCCGTTGCGACATTGAAGTAGCTCTCCGCTCGAAGGAAGAACATGTCCCGCGGCGGTTGCGGCGATCGAAGCACGCGGAGGTGTTGGTGCAACGTCGACACGGAGCCGTCACGAGTCTGAAACTGCATACCGCGAGCGCCACCTTCGGCATTCATGCCCTGGCTGACGGCGATCGCTTCGAGCAGTGTGGACTTGCCCGAGCCGTTGTCGCCGACGAACACCGTCACCGCACGGTTGAGTGCGACCACGAGCTCGTCCTTTGCCATCGCGCTGATCGCAGGCACGTCGAACGGATGCCCAGCCTCGGTGCCAGGCGCGCTTGTCCTCAACTCGACCGAACGCAGGAATGGCACCCGCTCAGTCTTTCAGGAGTTCAGCCGAGGATGCGACGAGCCTCGGCGAGATCGGACATCGCCTTGGCTGCGTCAACTTCGGCGCCGCCGTGGTCCGGGTGTACGTCGCGCATCTTCGCACGGAACGCCTTCGTGACCTGTCGCTTCGACGGTCGATCGCCCCCCAACTCGAAACCGAGAAGTTGCATCGCCCACCCGCTCGGGTCCGCGAGTGCTTCGAGCGTGGTCGTCTGCGAGCCCGCGAGGTAGGCGATCATCGATGGGCCGATCGGCCCGCGCCACCGAGCTGCCTTCTGCAGCACCGGCGCAATCAGCCGGCGGTGTTCGAGCGCCAGACGTTCGACGGCGTAGATCGCTCCGAGCACTTG
>CALIOL010000184.1 GCA_938044705.1 uncultured Ilumatobacter sp.
CGAAGGCATGACCATGATCTGTGTGACCCACGAGATGGGTTTCGCTCGCGAGGTCGCCGACCGCGTCGTGTTCATGGCCGACGGCCAGGTCGTGGAGGTCGGCACGCCCGAGCACTTCTTCGACAATCCACAGGAAGAGCGCACCAAGCTCTTCTTGTCCCAGATCCTCTGAAACAGGCGCAGTCGTTCCATCGAGCGAGCCGCTGATGGACGTTCAGACCGCCATCGGGCTGTTTCTGCTCGCCCTCACGGTTGGCATCTACGGATCGATCATCGGCGCCGGTGGTGGCTTTCTCGTCGTTGCCGGGCTCGTGCTCGTGTTCGATCTGGATGGCGCAACGGCGGTTGGTACGAGCGTCGTCACGACGCTGGCGATCCAAGTCACCGGGGCCTACACCTACACGAGGAAGGGATTGGTCGAGCGCCCGGTCGCTCTCTGGTTCGTGCTCGGCTCGATGCCGGTCGCGTTCTTCACCGCAGTGTTCATCGCGGATCGCGTCCCAGAAGCCACGTTCGAGTTGATCATCGGTCTGCTGTTGCTCGCCTTGGCGGGCTTCGTCGTGTTGGTTCGCCGACCCGAGCTTCCCGAGGGATCCACCGTGGAGCCCAAGCGGGCAGCGCTGACCGGCTCGGGCAGTGTGATCGGCGTGCTCTCGGGCGCCTTGGGTGTGGGCGCAGGGCTGGTCACCGTGCCACTCCTCGGTTGGCTCCAACGGCTGCCGGCGCACCGCGCAGCTGCGACGACCACGCTTGTCGGCTCACTGTCAGGCTTCGCCGCCGTCCTCGGACACACCGTTGCGGGCAACCCGCGCTGGAGCTACCTGCCGTTCTTGCTCACTGGTGCAGTAATCGGCGGGCGAATCGGCTCGTCGAGCGCGGGGCGACTCAGCGCTCGCACGGTACTTGGACTTCTCGCCGGGGGACTCGTCATCGCCGGCCTACCCCTCGTCGTGAGGTCGCTGTGACAGCATGAAGCGTGTGACGACCAGGCGTGCGACATTCCCACGGTTGGTCTCCGCCGTCGCCACTGCGACCATTGCGGCGCTCGCGTCGACCGGAGCGTTGGTGGCAGCACCGAGCAGCATCGACTCACCCGCAACCCCACTCGGGGTCACCTCGGGCACGGTCGTGACCTCCGTCGCGGTCAGCGCGGTGGCGGCCGGGTCTGCTGTTGCTGACCTCACGTTCGGCCAGGTGTTCGCTCCTGGCCAGGTGCCGGCAGGCACGTCACTCGCCGCTGCGGATGACCGAGGAAACGACGTCGCCCTCCAGGTCGATGAGAAGGCAACGCACCCTGATGGCTCTCTGCGCCACGCAGTTCTCACCGCGGCATGGGACGGCAGCGACCCGTCGGGCCGCATCGATCTTCGTCGAGGCCAACCGGAGACCGGACCCGATGTGGGACTCGCACCGCTACTCGCGAGCGATTTCGACGCCGAGGTCGTCCTCGACATCGGCGGAACCGGCTATCGAGCGTCGGCTCGAGATCTGCTGGCTGGCGGGAACGTCACGACGTGGCTGACCGGCCCGCTGGTCACCGAGTTCCACGTCGACGGCCCCGTTCGTCGCAGCAACGGCGCCGCACACGATCGGATCACGGTGCGCTACGCGATTCGCGTCTACGACGGACACCAAAGCGCACGCGTCGAGACGATCATCGAGAACACGAACCTGTTCCTCGGTGGCGGCGCACGCGACGTCGCGTATGACGCGACCATCACCGTCGGGAACGAGACCGTCCTCGACCAGGACGACATCACCCACTATCACTCGGCTCGATTCCGAACGACAGCGTGGTGGGGGGCATCGACGGAGGCACACGTCGCGCATGATCCCGGGCACGTGATCGATTCGCGTGCCGTGTCGTACTACGACCGTTCGATCGTCATCGATGACGCCTCGATCGAGGCTGATCTCGAGGAGTACCGGAGCGGTGTCGGGGCCCAGACCGAGCTGCGACGCAACGCCGTCATGGGGTCGGGGCTCACCATTGAGTACATGCCGGGCACGGGGGGTCGAGCAGATCTTGGTCCACTCCCCCGCTGGGGCGCACGCCATCTTCTCGCGATGGACCCTCGCACCGCCGAGGTCACGATCGGCACCGCAGAGCAAGCCGGCAGCTTTCGCATCCACCACCGCGACCCGGCCACCGGCCTGCCGATCGATGCCGAGTCCTTCCCCGACGTCACCACCCATTCGAACTTCAGTGGACGGAGCAATCATCTCGGCTGCAGCACGTGCCTCAGCGTGTACGACCCGGCCGCCCGGTACACCTCCGCTGACACCGCCCACCAGCCATCGCTCGCGTACCTTCCGTATCTCCTGACCGGCGACCACTACTTCCTCGAGGAATTGCAGTTCTGGGCGGGCTGGAACCCCATGGCGACCGACCCCGCCAATCGGCAAGGAGCGCGAGGACTCGTCGATTGGCAACAGACGCGAGCGCAAGCGTGGTCGTTGCGCACGTTGGCCGAGGTGGCCTACATCACTCCTGACGATCACCCGTTGAAGGCGTCGTGGAACCGTCAGGTGAACCACAACATCGACCGGTACATCGACCGCTACGTCGACGGACCCGACGACAACGCGCTCGGCATCGTCCCGCCGACGCTGTGGCAGAACGGCGTTGCGAATGCACCCTGGCAGAACGACTACCTCACCTGGAGCTTCGGCCACCTGATCGAACTCGGGTTCACCGATGCCGAGCCGATGCGCAACTGGCTTGCTCGGTCCCCGCGCGATCGGATCGTGGCCAACGGGTTCTGCTGGATCTTCGCCGCGCAGTACAACCACGTCGTGCGCGACGCTCCGACCGCTCCGCTCTACACGGACATCGCGAGCGTGTACGAGGCGACCGTGGAGCCCGCAATCCGTTCGCTCCCCTGTGGCGGGCAGGCAATGGCAAACGCGCTCGACCTCCGGCCCGGCGAGATGACCGGGTACGCCACCAGCGTGCAGGGGTACCCGGCCGTGATGCAGGCGGCGCTCGCATCATCGGTCGACGCCGGTCTGGAGGGTTCAGTCTCGGCATGGCAGCGATTCAGCGCCCGCACCGGCGTGCCCGACTTCGGAGCGGACGGACCCGAATTGGCGATCCTGCCCCGCCCGCCCGGTCGCACGTTCGGCGGCTACGAACCAGCCACCCGAATCGATCAGTAGATATCCGTCGGTTCACGAGCACTGCTGATCCCCAACCAAACCACTCTTCCGGCAATTGGGAGGGATCGTTGCGGTAGGCGTCACGATCCCTCCACATTCGCTGCGGGGCGGGGGCGGGGGATGTTCAGGTGGGGCGGAGTCCGTTCAGTCCGGCACGCCGAGGCAGACTGCGATTGGCTGGCCGTGACGGAACAGGGTCACGGGTCCGTCCTCGCTGACGACGAAGGCAACCGTGTGATCGTGATCCCACGTGTAGCGCGCCGCCGAGCGGTGGCGCATGCCGGTTTCGAGACGGACGGCAGATTCCGACGCAGCCGAGCTACGAAGACCGACACCGAGCGCTCCGACGTCGCCATGTGCCGAGACGAGGGTCGCGAGGTCGGTCTGGGCGAGCACGGCGAACAGCGCTGGATAGTGATGACGAGACATCACGCTGAGGTTGGGCGACGGCAGCGCCGCGGAGAGATCCAGGCCGTGGTCGTCGTGGTCCTGTGGTTCGAGGTCGAGCAGAAACGTGGCACCGATGCGAGCCGGGCTCAGCCAGTGCACTGCCAAGTCGAGCAAACCTCGAAGAAGCCCCACCGGAGACTCCGGAACTGCCGAGCGGACCGACGGCAGGTACACGCGAGCGGAGGGTCGATGCCGCCAGCGGTGGCCGTTCCACTCGACCACACCGGTCGGCGTGAAGACACGGGTGACTCCCATCACCGTGCGCTGCACGATCGCAGCACCGGTGGACTGCTCGATCTCTGCGAGGTCCGCTTCGTACTGCACCGTTCGCCGGAAGCATGCGAGCTGAGCCGAACCATCTGACTTGCGAACGACGAAAGAGGATCGACCATCGGAGAAGCGACGCGCTTGCTCGATCGGCATGTCGAGATCCAGCAGCTCGACGAGGTTGTCGCCCTCGACGAGTGACCGCTCGCCGGGCAACACGAACGAGCCGTACAGCATCGTTCGGTTCTCGTGAACCGGCGGACGCCATGCGTACTCGAGTTCGGTGAGCAGCAGGTCGACTTCCTCGGGCGTCCCGGGGAGAGTGACGCCGTCGTCTTCGAGTTCTTCTCGGAGTCGCTCGTGGGCTCTCGTCAACTCGGCCATGGAAGCGACGCTACCGTCGCACCGGACCTCGGTCAGGCCGCCGCGAGAACGTCGGCGATCTCGTTGACAGCGGTGGTGAACTTGTCGTTCATCCCGGTCTTGACGCCGACGCCCATCGCGTCTCCCACCGCGATTCGCACGAGCGTGCCGGCCTCGAGCGGGGTGAACGAGATCGTTGCCTTGACGGGCAGGGTCGAACTGGAGACGAACCACCCTCCGACGAGTCGCATCAGCAACTGCGAGCCGAACTTGGCGACGATCGTTTCCTGGTCCTCGACGACCTTGCCCTTGCGCTGAGCGACCGCCTGCAGCATGCGTTGCCTGGCGACGCCAGCGTCGGTGTCGAAGTTGATCTGCCGCGTCGTGGTGATGGTGTTGCTTGCCATGTCGCCCAGTGTCATCACGAGGCGTCAACGCTGCGTTGGCGGCGGAGTGCCGCTGTGGCCACGAGCACGCCGATCGCCCCCACGGCGACAGCGCCGACATTGCCGAGCGACCACACCTTGATGGACGTCGAGACGAGCAGAGCGAGGCCGATGGCGCCGCTCAGGCTCCCGCTCCATGCGACCCGCTCGGCGAGAAGTGCGCTGCGCTCCACCCGACTCACCGCTGCGACGATCGGAATCAGCACCACCAAGGCGAGCGCAACGACGGGAATCTTCTGGAGCCACCAATCCGTTGAGCCGATGGGAGCCGACGGCAGCATCCCGATTGCGTACAGCCCGGCCGAGGCTGCCACCGCAGCGGTGAAGTGCCACAGGTAGACCGACATCGACATCGAGTTGCCGGCGACGACAACTGCCCACGCCCGGCGATTGCGCTCGAGCCAGCGAGTAACCGACGGCGCGGCTGCGATCGCCGTCGCTGTCTGCGCCAGGCCGAACAGCACGAGCGCGATCGACGGCGGGTGCGTCGGCGACAGCGGCTGTCCGCCAACGTGAATCATGCTGGCGGTCCACGGTCCGAGCGCAACGAGCGCAACGGCTGCGCCCCAGAGACCGAGGGCGATCGCGATGAGGCGACGGCCAGTGGGCAGGGCTGCATCACGCCAGAGGAATCCGATCATCTGGAACAGCAGCCAGCCGACCACCCAGTTGATGTGGTGGACGAACGGGACGTCGAACACCACGTGGGCGATCTCGACCGTCGAGAAGATCGCGAACAGGGCGGACATCGTCGCCACCCGGTTGCGGACGATGAACGTGCGCATCATGGGAGCGAGCGCGGTGTCGATGGTGTAGTTCGCGAGGAACCACAGCGGGATCGCTGCGCCGACAGCGCCCATTCCGACCAGTCCGCCGAATCCGGCGGCGGCTCCGACTGCGAGCAGCGCGATCCAGACAGCACCGAGAACTGCGGTGGGGGCGACGAGGCGTCGCAGCCGCTGCACGATCCAATCCCCGTCGGTGCGAGTCTGATCGGTCTCGCGCTTGCGGCGGTGGGCGTCGAGTGACATCGCCGAGGCGAACCCGCCGACCGCGAAGAACAGCGGCATCACCTGAAAGCCCCACGTGAGCCATCCGAGCGAGGGTGCGACTTCGAGTGCGTTGCGGGCGAACAGTTCGCCGTCGGCGTCGGTGCCGATCGCGATGACCAGCCAGTGGCCGACTGCCACGAGCACCATGGCGACGACCCGGTACAGGTCGATCGCACGGTTGCGTCCGGTGGGTGTGGCGGCCGCCAGGTTCCCAAGTGATGCGTTGCTCGACGCAGGTGTGTGTACAGCAGTGGTGCCCATGCACACCATGTGCCCAGATCACGATCGGTCCGTGAATCCGGCGAATCCCCCACGCATCCCTAGGGACCCCCACGCCGACCTCGCCAGTCCGACTCCCCACCACCCCGAACCCGCATCCCCTCCGCTCCGTCCACTCCACCCGTCCCGGCCCACTCCGCCCCGTCCGCTCCACCCTTTCCGGGCCCACTCCGCCCCATCCCCGATTTGAGGGAGACATTCCGCCCTCCGCCGGCTGGATGTCTCCCGCAAACCCAAGGGTTCGGGCCTTGCGTGGGTTTGAGGAAGACATTGTGCGGCGGATGGGCCGTTTGGCTCCCTCAAAACTGATCGGGGCGGGGCGGATCGGGGCGGGGCGGGCGGGTTAGGTGGGGAGGGACGACTCCCAGGCCGAGGCGAGTGCTGCGTAGCGGCCGCCGAGGGACACGAGTTCGTCGTGGGTGCCGAGTTCAGCGAGTTCGCCCGCATCGATCACTGCGATGCGATCCGCGGTGCGGATCGTCGACAGCCGGTGCGCAACCACGATGGTCGTTCGCCCCTGCATCAGCTTCTCCAGTGCGCCTTCGACGATCAACTCGGTGCCTGGGTCGAGGCTGCTGGTCGCCTCGTCGAGCACGAGCACGGCCGGGTCGACGAGGGCTGCCCGTGCAAGTGAGACGAGCTGGCGCTCCCCTGCTGACAGCCGCGAACCGCGTTCACGCACTTCGGTGTGGATGCCGTCCTCGAACTCTTCGAAGCGATCGAGCGCGCCAATCGCGTCGAGCGCCTCGCGCAGCTCGTCGTCGGTGGCTTCTGCTCGTGCGATCCGAACGTTGTCGGCAATGGAGCCTCCGAACAGGAACCCCTCCTGTGGCACGACGACGACGCGGTCTCGCAGCGAATCCAGCGTGGCGTCGCGCAGGTCGACGCCGCCGAACGAGATCGTGCCGATGGTCGGGTCGTAGAGCCTGGCCATCAGCTTGGCCACCGTGGACTTGCCAGCTCCCGTCGGCCCGACGAGCGCGAGGCGTTCGCCGTCTCCCACCGCGATCGAGACGTCACGAAGGACGGGCTGATCGGTGCTCGGATAGGTGAAGCCGATGGCGTCGACCACCAGTTCGCCCCGCTCGGGAAACTCCTGTTCGCCGCCTTCCACGTCAGGCTGCGTGTCGAGGATCGTGAACAACTTGTCGAGGGCGGCCGCCGATGACTGGACGGTGTTGTACAGCTGCGACAGCTGCTGCACCGGCTCGAACAACTGCGAGAGCAGCAACACGAACGCGACGACTGTCCCGATCGTGACGTCGCCGCGCCCGACCAGCCAGCCGCCGATACCGATCGCAAGCGCCGTTGCGAAGACGCCCATTGCTTCCACCAGGCCGAAATACCACGTGGACACCCGGATGCTGTGAACGTGCGAGCGGTACAGCGAGCGGTTCGATGCGACGAACTGGCGGGTCTGTTCGCCTTCCTGGGCGTAGGCCTGGATGACTCGGACCCCGGCGATGCCCTCCTGCAGCTCAGACAGGTTCTGGCCGACCCGTTCGCGCACTTCGAGGTAGGCGTCGTTGGAATCGCGTTGGAACTTGCGCGAGGCGATGATGATCACCGGCATGACGAGCAAGGCGGCAATCGTCAGCTGCCACGAGAGTGCGAGCATCAGCATCAAGGCGATGACGATCAGGAACACCGCGGCGACGAATTGCAACAGACCCCACTGAACGAGTTCGGCCATGGACTCGATGTCGGCAGTCATTCTCGAGATGAGGACTCCCGACTGGTACCGGTCGAAGAAACCGAGCGACTGTTTCTGGATGTGATCGAACGTGCGAATACGCAGCGCCCGGAGGAATCCCTCGCCGGCTCGGTTCACGAAGATGTACTGCTGACGCGCTGCGAGGTACGCGAACGCAACCACGGCCACATAGGCAATCACGGCGTTGCGCAGCACGGAGCGGTCGCCTACGTCGATGCCGCTGTCGATGCCGTAGCGGACGATCACCGGGCCGAGCAGCAGCCCGAGCGTCGACAGCAGCACGAACCCGAGCGCGCCTGCGATCGTGCGGCGGAACGGCTTGGCCATGCCGATCGCTCGGCGCAGGACAGCGCGGGTCTGTTCCTTGTCGAGCTTGTCGTCTTCGGCGACTCCGCCGACGCGCATCACGACGAATCACCTGC
>CALIOL010000185.1 GCA_938044705.1 uncultured Ilumatobacter sp.
GTACAACGTGCACATGGCGACGCGATCGATCATGTGGTTCCGGCGAGACCTTCGGCTGGGGGACAACCCGGCGCTTCTCGCTGCCACTGAAGACGGTGCCGAGGTGCTGCCGCTCTTCGTGCTCGACCCGACGTTCGACAAGGCCGGGGCACCCCGACTCGCGTACCTCCATGACTGTCTGGCAGCGCTCGACGAGTCGCTGCGTGACCACGGAGCCCCGGGCCTCACCGTTCGACACGGCGACCCCACCCACATCGTTCCCGCACTCGCGGAAGAGATCGCAGCGGACTTCGTCGTCGTCAGCCGCGACTACTCGCCATACGGTCGACAACGCGATGCCGCCGTCGGGGACGCCCTGGCGGGAAGTGGGCGCAAGCTGCGTGGAGTCGGCTCGCCCTACGCCGTCGACCCAGGCGGAGTGCGCAAGGGGGACGGCGACCCGTATGCGGTGTTCACACCGTTTTCGAAGATCTGGCGGAGAACCGGCTGGGACGGTCCCCACCCGGGCCTCGGTGCTGAGGTCAGATGGGCGAAGTCAGTCGACTCCGACGGTCTCGGCGAACGGCCAGCGCCGGGATGCGAGTTGCCCTCGGCTGGCGAAGGTGCGGCACTCGACCGCTGGCGAGCGTTCCTCGACGTGACCGGTGCCGGTGATGGCACGATGCGGTCGGGGGCAGAGGCGTACGACGACTTGCGAGACCAGCCGGCGATCAACGGGACGAGTCACCTGTCTCCCGACCTGAAGTGGGGAACGATCCACCCGCGTACCTTGCTGGCCGACCTGGACGCGTCGGGGAGCGGCGATCGAGGCCACACGGTGTTTTCGAGTGAACTTGCATGGCGCGACTTCTACGCCGATGTCCTGTTCCAGAAGCCGCACACGGCCTGGGAGAACCTCAACACCAAATACGACTCCATCGAACTCGACACCGACGGCGCAGCAGAGAACAAGTTCGAGCAGTGGACACGCGGAGAGACGGGGTTCGGCATCGTCGACGCAGGCATGCGCCAACTCCTGGCGACCGGCTGGATGCACAATCGCGTTCGGATGATCGTGGCGAGCTTCCTGGTCAAGGATCTGCACCTGCCGTGGCAGTGGGGTGCGCGCTGGTTCATGCGTCATCTGATCGATGGTGACCTCGCATCGAACAACCATGGCTGGCAATGGGCGGCCGGCACGGGGACCGATGCCGCGCCGTACTTCCGTGTGTTCAACCCGACGCTGCAGCAAGACCGCTATGACCCCGACGGTGCGTATGTCGACCGGTGGGTTCCCGAGCTGGTGGCGCCCATCGTCGATCACAAGGCCGAACGAGACGAAGCCCTGCGTCGCCTCAAGGCCGTCACCGGCAAATAGGTAGACTGCGGTCACGATGTTGGACGACCGAAAGACGGCGATCCTTGCTGCTGTCGTGCAGGAGTACATCTCCACCGCACAGCCGGTTGGCTCAGCCAGCGTGGCCAGCGTTCCGTCGGTCAACGTGTCCTCGGCGACGGTTCGCAGCGAGCTGGCTGCGCTCGAAGGCGAGGGATACCTCGTTCAGCCGCACACATCGTCCGGTCGCATTCCGACCGATCAGGGCTATCGATACTTCGTCGATCATCTCACCACTCCGGGTCGACTCGATCGCACCACCCAGCGTCAGGTCGGAGACTTCTTCTCGGCCGCCCATGGTCGGCTCGAAGAAATGTTGCATCAGACCTCGAACCTGCTTTCCGAGCTCACCCACAACGCTGCGGTCGTGGTCGGGCCGCGAGCAGAGGCCGTCGCAGTGCGAAAGGTGCAACTCGTCGGTCTCTCCGACTCGGTTGCGACCGTCGTGGTCGTCTTCGCCAATGGATCTGTCGAGCACGTCACGCTGGATCTCGTCGACGGTGACGACGACGCACACCTTGCTGCTGTGAGCACCCATCTCTCCGCGCAACTCGACGGCAGTGTGCTGGAACGAATCGAGACGCTCGAATCGTCAGGGGATGCTGACGTCGATCGCCTCGCGTCCGCTGCGCTTGATCGGATGCGTTCGATCGCTGCAGCTGACCACGTGTACACGGGCGGGGCCTCAGAAGTCGCCCGGGCATTCGACGCGGTCGAGGTCGTGCGATCGGTGTTGCACACGCTCGAGCAGCAGTTCGTCGTCGTCTCGCTCGTTTCGGACATCGTCGATCGAGGCATGTCGGTCGCGATCGGGGTCGAGCACGGGATCGAGCCGCTGTCAGCGTGTTCGGTCGTGGTCGCTCCCGTCGTCGTCGAGGGCGAGCATCTCGGCTCGGTCGGAGTATTGGGTCCGACGAGGATGAACTACCCGCAGGCGCTCGCCACGGTCGACGTCGTCAGTGAGCAACTCGGGCAGCGAATCGAAGAAGGCTGACCTGGGCGCGCGGGATCCGTGACACTGCCGAGGCGAACCGCGAGCGTCGAAATCACCGGAGTTTCCGGCATCCTGTGAGCCGCCATGGCTGACTTCTACGAACTCATCGGTGTCTCTCGCTCGGCATCTGCCGACGAGATCAAGAAGGCGTATCGCAAGCGCGCCCGTGAACTGCATCCCGATGCCAACCCGGACAACCCTGAGGCAGAGGCCAAGTTCAAAGAGGTGTCGCGGGCGTATCAGGTGCTCGCCGACGATCAGCAACGAGCGCGGTACGACCAATTCGGCGAGGCAGGTGTGGGCGGTGGATCCGGCGGGGGAGCGTCAGCCGAGGACCTCTTCGGAGGCGGCATCGGCGACATCTTCGAGACGTTCTTCGGCGGTGGAGGCGGCGGAGGTCCGTTCGGTGGCGGTGGTCGCCAACGCGGTCCGGCAGGTCCGCCACGGGGCCAAGACGTCGAAGTCATCGCAGATATCGAGTTCGCTCAGGCGGTCTTCGGTGACCAGATCGACGTGGAGTTGAAGCTGCCGGTCCGGTGTGGCACCTGCGAGGGGTCCGGAGCGGCGGAGAACACCGAGCCGGTGACCTGTAGCGAATGCAGCGGAAGTGGCCAAGTCCAACGAGTCCGCCAGTCGCTGCTCGGACAGATGGTGACCGCGTCACCCTGCACGCGCTGTGGCGGGCTCGGTGAGGTCATCGCGACGCCCTGCACCACCTGCCGCGGCGAGGGGCGAGTGACCGAGGACACGACCTACAAGGTCGACGTCCCGGGCGGTGTCGACACAGGTTCGACCTTGCGTCTCACTCGTCGTGGTGCCGCTGGCCCGCGGAAGGGGCCGAACGGCGACCTGTACGTGCACTTGCGGGTGCAGCCGGACGAACGCTTCGAGCGTGATGGGGATGATCTCGTCACCGAGGTTCCGATCTCGATTGCTCAGGCTGCGTTGGGAACGTCGCTGACGCTCGAGACGTTGGACGGCGATGAAGACCTCGTCGTGCCGCACGGCACGCAGCCCGGTCGAGAGTTCGTGTTGCGCCAGCGAGGGGTGCCTCATCTGCAGGGTCGGGGACGCGGTGACCTCATCGCACGTGTCCGGGTCGACGTCCCGACCAAGCTCAGCGAGGCAGAGGTCGACCTGCTGACGAAACTCGCAGACGGCCGCGATGAACGGGTCGGCAACGGGAAAGATGGCATCTTCTCCCGGATCAAGTCGGCGTTCACCTGATCGATCGGGGGATGTCCGGCACGCCGACGAACGAGGAGCTGCGGCTCTCGGCGACGCACGTCTTGTTGTCGGCCGGGGAGCGCCTTGATCAGGCGTTCGTGGAGATCGATGATGACGTCGAACATCACCTTCGCCGAGTGCTGCGGCTCCGGACGGGTGAACCCGTCTCGGTGACCGATGGGGCGGGCCGTTGGCGTATGTGCGCGGTCGCCGGGGGAGACCGCGTCACGCTCGAAGCAACGAGCGAGGTCGTGGTGTCTCCCGACCGCTCGCACTTCACGATTGCGTCAGCGATTCCCAAGGCCGACCGGGTCGACTGGTTGGTCCAGAAGGCCACCGAGCTCGGTGCAGATCGCGTGCTCCTGTTGCATTCGGAGCGGTCGTCGATTCGATGGAAGCAGGAGCGGGCAGCCAAGCAGCTGGTCCGGCTCCAGCGGATTTCCGATGAGGCGTTGCGTCAGAGTCGTCGGGTCTGGCGTTGCGTCGTGGAAGGCCCGGTTGATGCGCTGGCGGTGCTTGCTGACGCCGCTGTTGCCGAGCCCGGTGGCACGGCCATCCGTGGCGACGAGGCGATGATCGCGATCGGGCCCGAGGGCGGTTGGGCGCCGTCCGAGCTGGAAGTCACCGATCGGCGGGTCGCTCTGGGTAGCAACATCCTTCGAACCGAAACTGCGGCCGTCGCCGCAACAACACTGAGAATGACCCTCAACCACTGAGCGTTGCTTTTTGGTCGCCGATGGGTGTAGGTTGCTCTCCGATTCGTTTGCGCAGGCAAATAATTCGGCAAAAATCTCGACACTTCAGGCGGAGTTCACAGACATGGTTTCTTTCGATGATGACGCACCTTCGGTCTACAGCCAGCAGGTTGGTGACCGCCTTCGGGTGATCCGCAAGCAGAAGCGGCTCTCCTTGCAGGAGGTCGAGGCTCAATCGAGCCAGGAGTTCAAGGCCTCGGTGCTGGGGGCGTACGAGCGAGGTGAGCGAGCGCTTTCGGTGCCGCGTCTCGATCGGCTCGCTCAGTTCTACGCAGTGCCGATCGAGCAGCTGCTTCCACGTGAGATCACCGGAACCGAAACCGAGTTCGCGGCACTCGAGTCCCCACTGAACAAGAAGCTGGCGATCGACGTGTCGAAGCTCATGCAGCTGAGCGGCTCGCCTTTCGAGATGCTCGCGCGCTACCTGCGGTTGATCCAGGTTCAGCGTCAAGACTTCAACGGCCGGGTCATGACCGTTCGCGGCGACGACACCCGAGCGATCGCAGCGATGCTCGACGTTCCTGTCGACCAGGTCGGCGATCGTCTGCTCGCTCTCGACCTCCTGTTCCGCTGAAGTCGACGGCGCAGCGCCGTTCTTTCGCCTCAACCGCAAGGGTCGCTCCTGCACGCTTGTAGGTTGCGCACGTGAATCAGCCGGAACCGTTCGGGGTCTACCTGCACATTCCGTTCTGCGCATCGAAATGCGACTACTGCGCCTTTGCTACGTGGACTGATCGGGCGCACCTCGTTGAGGCCTACCTCGATTCGTTGTCGCTCGAGATCTCACGCGCCGTAGATGACGGACTGGCTCTCGCCACGACTGTCTTCGTCGGCGGCGGAACCCCAACGCTCGTTCCTGCCGAACGACTTGCGGCGATCATCGGCATGATCCCCGTCGCAGATGGTGCAGAAGTCACGGTCGAGTGCAACCCGGATGATGTCACTGCCGACATGCTTCGAGCGTTCGTCGACGGCGGAGTCAACAGGGTGAGCATCGGCGTGCAATCGATGTCGGCGCACGTGCTTGCCTCGCTGGGGCGGACCCATGACCGCGACAACGTCGCCCGCGCGGTTGCAGCGGTACGCGACAGCGGCCTGCCGAGCTTCAATCTCGACTTGATCTACGGCGCCGCAGCGGAGAGCATCAACGATTGGATTGAGACCGTCGAGGAAGCACTCGCGCTGGATCCGCCGCACATCTCTGCGTACGGACTGACGGTCGAGCCCGGCACGGCGCTGGCGTCGCAGCCGGATCGGCATCCGGACGACGATGACCAGGCGGACAAGTACGAGATCGTCGACGATCGACTCGCGTCTGCAGGCCTCGCAAACTATGAGGTGTCGAACTGGGCCCGGCCCGGCCATGAGTCCGAACACAACTTCTTGTACTGGCGTCAGCAGAACTATCTCGGATTCGGGTGCGCTGCGCACTCGCACCACGACGGTCGTCGATGGTGGAACGTTCGAACGCCCGACCGCTACGTCGACATGGTGGCTCGAGGCGAATCCGTCGAGGCTTCGTCGGAGACCCTCGACGATGATGCCCGCCTGTTCGAGCGGCGTCAGCTCTTGCTTCGGACGCGAGACGGCATCCCGTCGGATTCGTTCACGCAGGCCACGCTCGAGCTACTCGACGGTTTGGTGGAACCCCACCCCGACAAGCCTGGATACGTCGTCTTGACACAGGGTGGACGACTCATGGCAAACGAGATCAGCATGAGATTCGCCTGACCAGGTGGGCGGCGCCGCGGGCACTGGTAGTCTCGGTGCCCGCTGAGGGCGCATAGCTCAGTTGGTTAGAGTACCTGCATGACACGCAGGGGGTCGGGGGTTCGAATCCCTCTGTGCCCACC
>CALIOL010000186.1 GCA_938044705.1 uncultured Ilumatobacter sp.
ATTCAGCGTTTCGGCGCATGCGGGTCGCCAGGTGGTCGACCTTGTACAGCGCTTCGAGCTTGTCGGGGTCCTGCTCTTCACGTTCGAGCACCGTGAGGCCCTTCAACATACGGTTGAGCAGCTTCTGGTTGCGGCGACCGAGGTTGACGAACATGTCGGCAACCACACGACGTGAGGCCGCCTGCTCGGCTGCGAGCTCGATGGCGGTGCGGTACATGCCGTTGAATGCGTCGGTGAGTTCACCGACTTCGTCGGTGGTGGGCGAGCTGAGCTCGGTGATCTCGGGGGCGACACCGTCTCCGGTACGCATGGTGCGCACGACTTCGGGGAGTTCGACTTCGGCGATCTCGGTCGAGCGAGTGGTCAGCTTGCGCAGCGGGTTGCGGATCGACAGGTACAGCCCGACGAGGACTGCACCCATGATGAGGAGCACGAGTGCGCCGAGCACGATCGACTCGAGCAGCTGGCGTTCAGCGGCTTCCACGTCGCCCTCGGCCGCTGCTTCGAGCGTTGCGATGAGTCCCTCGCCGACAGCGGTGAGTTCACCATCGATGTACTCAGCATTCGATGCGAGCTCGACGAGGCTGATGCCTGGAATGGCGACACCGGCTTGTGCGGTTTGGGCACCTGCCCGATCCTCGCTGTAGAGGCCGTAGGTGTCGCTGCTCAAGATTGCTTCGACGGCGGCGGAGGTTTCCGGGGTGGCGAGGGTTCGCAGCGAGGTCAGCGTCGAGTCGGTGCCGGCCACTCCCTGGCTGATTCCCTGGACGATGAGGGGCGTGACCGCTTCGGGCGGAAGTGACGTGGCGCCGATGATGAAGCTGCTCTCAGAGTTGTAGTCAGCGCGAAGTTCCTGCACGAGCTGGAATGAGGTCACGAGTGCGGCCTCTTCAGCACCTGCGAGAGCGGACGCATCGACCGTGTACGCCTCGGCGATCTCCGTGGCGACACGGGACGGGACGCCCAGTGCGAAGATGACGGAGCCCGGCGACAGCGGGTCGACGCCTTCGATCAGTTCGATCTGTGCTCGAGTGGCGACGCTCGTTCCGCCATCACCGATGACCTCACGTGCAGCGAGGAGCTCGGCGTGCAGGTCGACGATGCGCTGGAGCGTCGGCGTGTCCACACCGAGTTCGGGATCGAGCACGGCGTCGAGCGCTGCATCAACGTCGGCACGAGCGGTCGGAATGTCGAACGCCTCCATCGTGATGGCGAAGTACGCACGGTCTTCGACGTTCACCGCATTCACGAGAGTGCTCACCGCTTGGAAGCGGTTTTCTTCCGCCAGCTGTTCTTGAGCAGCGTCTCGCGTCTCGACAGCGTCGGCGATTCGCAAACCGAGGAAGCCAATGATCAACGCCACAGGCAGTAGCAGAGCAGCGAACAGTTTCTTGCTCAGTGAGAGGGATCTCAGGAACACGGCATTTCTCCAGTGATAGGCAATTTCTCTTGCGGACTGAGGGATGTGTCGGCAGTTTCTCCGCCACCTTGAGAAAAATTGAACGACTTCCGAGTTGCCGTTCTCGTCTCTCAGGGTCGACGTTCCCCGCGACAGCGCGTGGTCTGTGGAGGTCGTTCGGGCCGCGAGTGCGGCCGCCTCTCTAATACGTATCGAAGGCGCGCTCACGTCGGCTCGCAGAACGGCTGGACGGGCGCGAGGTGGCTTTGGGTAGGCCGCAGATCGGGTACGTACGCCTGCTTACTCGACGAGTCGCTGCGAACCAGTCGGCCCGTGACACCGGCAGCGCCAAGAACTTCTCAAGGAATCCGAAAGCGGCGCCGATGGAGTCATGAACCCGTGCCGCAACACCCCGTCGCGACACACCTTTATCTATCACTACAGAAGGACAACGTCATGTCGATGAACAGCTACGAATTGAAAGCAAGGAAGGTGAAAGGAATTGCGTCGGTCGTCTTCGTCGGAATCCTCACCCTCGTGTGCTTCATCGCGGTCTTGGTTCCTGGGAACCAGATCGAGAACCCGTTCGATTCCACCAACCCGCTCGATGAAATGTGGGTGCTGTTCGCTGCAGCACTGGTGTTCTTCATGCAGGCGGGCTTCCTCGCCTATGAGGTCGGTCTCGCCCGGCCAGTGCACGCAACCGTGGTCGCCATGAAGAACGTGGTCGACTGGACGATTGCCAGCCTCGGCTTCTTCTTCATCGGCTTCGGCTTGATGTTCGGCAGCTCGGCAAGTGGATTCATCGGAACCGACCTGTTCGCCCTCAACGGCGCAAACGACGTCGGCACCTCGGTGACCACACTGACGTTCTTCCTGTTCCAGGTGGCCTTCGCCGGTACGGCGATCACCCTGGTGTCGGGCTCGCTCGTGGAACGCACCTCGCTGCTGGCCTACACGCTGCTGTCGATCGTGATCGCACTCGTGATCTACCCCGTCTTCGGTCACTGGGTCTGGGGCAACTTCTTGAACCCGGACAACGGCGCCTGGCTCGCTGAGATCGGTTTCCACGACTTCGCAGGCGGCTCGGTCGTCCACCTTCTCGGTGCAACCATCGCCTTCGTCGGCATGAAGATCATCGGCCCCCGTATCGGTCGCTTCGGCCCGGACGGCGAAGTCAACGAGCTCGCTCCCAGCAACGTCGGCCTGACGATGCTCGGTGTGCTGATCCTCTGGTTCGGCTGGTGGGGCTTCAACGGCGGCAGTCACCTGGCCTTCAACGGTGACGTCACCGCGACGATCGTCAACACGAACCTTTCCGGCGTTGCCGGTCTCGTGGGTGCGGGCATGTGGGCCTACCTCATGCAGGAGCGCTACGCCATGAACACCAAGCTCGTGGGCGGCGCCATCGGTGGCCTCATCGCGATCACCTCGTCGGCCGACATCATGTCGCCGTTCGCCTCGATCGCTGTCGGCCTCGTCGCCGGTGTGATCTACAGCCTCAGCCACGACTTCCTGCTCTCGATCAAGATCGACGATGCGCTCGGCGTCGTGCCCGCTCACGGCTTCTGCTCCATCTGGGGCCTGCTGTCGCTGGCACTGTTCGCCACCGACGACCAATTCGAGCACGGCCGCTTCGTGCAGCTCGGCATCCAGGCACTCGGCGTCGCCGTGTGCATCGCCTGGGCCGCCGGCGTCTCCTGGATCGCCTACATGGCCATCCAGCGCTGGGTCGGCCTGCGTGTCGCACCGACCGCCGAGCTCGGTGGTATCGACCTCGAAGGTGGCGAGGGCAAGGACCCGCTGCGTCGCCTCCAGGCCCGCATCGACGAGCGCAAGGCGCTCGCCGCAGCAGCCTCTAACAAGGACCGCATCGACGACGAAGTGACGGCATCATGAGCGGCGGCATCCCCCCCATCGACCAGGTGATCGTCCGAAAAACGGGCGGCTACAACCTGAAGTCCGTGTCGTGGTGGAAGGGTCTGACGCCGAGCGAGCAGATGGACCTCATCGCCGAGGAGGGCGTGCAGTTCTTTGCCGCCGGACTCGAGATCGACGCCGACATCGCGACCGCTCAACTGCTCCCCGACGGCACCAACCTGAGCACCCCTGCCGCACCTTCTGCTGCGGTCGAGATGGCTTGGCCACCGAACGGGCTCCGGCCCACTGCGGCGACGTACATCCGTACCGTCGTCGAAGGTCCTCGTTGGCTCGTCAACAAGCGGACGCAGGACGGCGAAGTCGAGCTGTACACCGTGCGCGGCCGATCCAGCAGCGCTGTGTACGACCTGACGAAGCCACTCGGCGTCCAGTTGCTCAGCGACGACCTGCTCCTCGACGCCCTCGGCTTCGACGAGACGCATCGACACATCGCTCAAGAGCATCGCCAGGCGTTCGACCACTTCCGCGAGAACGTGTTCGCGGCGCACCTCGGAGACCGGAAATGGGAGACGTCGGACCAGAAGGTCCGCTCGACGCTCGCATCCAACCCGTATCTCCGGCTGGTCGAAGAGTCAGACGCTCTCAGCGACTTCTGATCGCGCGGGTTCACGCGACAATCGAATGTGGCGCCGG
>CALIOL010000187.1 GCA_938044705.1 uncultured Ilumatobacter sp.
AGCGCCTTGTCATCGGTGCGACGCAACGACGCACCAATTCCGATCAGGCCAGCCACCACCGAGGCTCCCCCGAAGAGCAACGCTCCGGCGTCGACGTAGCTGCATTCGGTGAGTTGGCCGTTGCGCGAACTCGACGACGTCGACGAGCAACGCACGACGAAGCCGAGCAGCGCGCAGACCATGGCGACTCGAATGGCGGCCGGGGTTTCTTTCCATGAGAACGTCATGTCCGGATCGTCTCAACCCGCCATCATCGGAGCGCCAACGACCTCGGGACCCTCACCGGCGGGCAGCGACAAACAGAACAGCCGGCTCGCCGAGCGCCAGCGAACGAGCCTGGCGTCGCAGCCCGCACCACCAGGTCCAGCACGCACCCACCGGCGGGCAGCGACAATCAGAGCAGCTCAGTTGCCGACGTACTGGTAACCGAAGCGACCTTTGATGCACAGGTTGCCGTGCGTGACCGAGTGGTCGACCGGCGAGGTGACCTTCACGATCTCGTTGTCTTGAACGTGGAGTTCCAAGTTGCAACCGACGCCGCAGTACGAGCACACGGTTTGCGTGACGGTCTGTTCGTCTTCACGCCAGTTGTCGGCCTGGCGAAGATCGAACTCGCTCTTGAACTGCAGCGCATTCGTCGGACACACCGCGACACAGTTGCCGCAGTACACACACGCCGAGTCGGGCAGCACCGCGTCGAACTCGGTGGAGATCCGGTTGTCGAAACCGCGCCCCGCGACGGCGATCGCAAACGTGTGCTGTGCATCGTCGCCGCACGCAGAGACGCACTTGTAGCAGAGGACGCACTTGTCGTAGTCCCGGATGTAGAGCTCGTCCTCGATCCGGATCGGTTCGTCGATCACCGCACGGTCCTCGCCGTAGCGCGCGATGTCCGCGTCGTAGCGAGCCGAGTATTCGGCGATCTCTGGCGCCTGACTCAAGTCGACGCCGGATCCGAGAAACTCGAGCACCATCTTCCGACTGTGCCGTACCCGCGGCGAGTCGGTCTCGATCTCCATGCCCTCCTCTGCCGGGCGTGAGCACGACGGCACGAGGGTGCGATTGCCTTCCACTTCGACGACGCACACTCGACACACGTTGACTGCCGTGAGGTTCTCGGCGTAGCAGATCGTTGGCGTGTCGACGCCGTGAGCGTTGCAGGCATCCAGGATGGTCGCGCCCTCGTCGACCACGACTGCGGCTCCATCGATGCGGACCGTCACCTGGGTGACCGAGCCCGTTTCGTCACGTTCGATGGTGGTCATGCGCGATCTCCGATCAGGCCGAGCGAGATTGCGGACTGCACCGCGCCTGACGCGGTGTGGCCGAGGCCGCAGATGGAAGCGTCGGCCATCGCCATCGCCATGTCGTCGATGAGCTCGTTGCGGTCGTCACTGAGCGAGCCACCAGTCGACGACATCTCCACGAGCACCTCGTGCTGGCGAACCACGCCAACCCGACACGGCACGCATTGGCCACATGACTCGCTCTTGAAGAACTCAGCGATCCTCAACAGAAGCGGTGTGAAGTCGACCGAGTCGTCGAACAGTGTGATGACCCCCGACCCGAGGGTGGTGCCTCGGTCTCGCGTGTCCTCCTGGGTCAACGCCATGTCGAGTTGATCGGGCCCGACGAACGAGCCAGCAGCACCGCCCATCAGGATCGCCGCCGTCGTCCCTGTCGCCCCGCCAGCGAGCTCGATGATGTCGCCGAGCGTCGTTCCCATCGGCACCTCGTAGATCCCGGGCATGGCGACGTGTCCGGACAGACAGAACAGTCTCGTTCCCGGCGACTTCTCGGTTCCGGCGAGTCGATACGTTTCCGGTCCGTGCTCGACGATGAAGAGTGCGTTGAGCAACGTCTCAGGGTTGTTGACCGCGGTGGGCTCACCGAACAAGCCATGGGTCGACGGGAACGGCGGCTTGTTCCGCGGCTCGCCGCGGAACCCGGCGAGCGACTCCATCAATGCCGTCTCTTCCCCGCAGATGTACGCGCCGGCACCGCGGCGTAGCTCGATGTCGAATCGCTGCCCCGAGCCGAGGACGTCGTCACCGAGCAATCCGGCCGTGCGGCACTGTTCGATCGCATTTTCGAGACGAAGCGTGGAGAGCGGGTATTCACCACGGATGTAGATCCATCCGTTCTCTGCGCCTGTCGCGAGTCCGGCCAGCGTGAGTCCTTCGATCACCGAGAAGGGATCGTTCTCCATCACGATGCGATCCTTGAACGTGCCGGGCTCGGACTCGTCCGCGTTGGCGATGACGTGCTTGGGGCGACCGTGCTCGTCGGCGACGCCCTGCCACTTGATCGCCGTCGGGAAGGCAGCACCACCGCGACCGGACAGCCCGGCCGAGCGGATCGCTTCGATGACCGCCTCACTGCCGATCTCGACGGCGCGGTGCGCAGCGGCGTATCCACCATGCTCTCGGTACGACGAGAGCGACGTCGGGTCGACGACACCGACACGCCGCAACAATCGCAACTCGACATCACTGTCGGCCGCACTCTGGGGAAGCACGATTCGGTCGTCGGGTCGGTCGACCGGCACGTGGTCGGGTTCGTTGCGACCCTGCACGAACTGGGCGGGCGCCTTCTCACACTGGCCAAGGCACGGCCCGCGATGGACCTCATGACCATCCGCTTCGAGTCGTCGAGCAAAGGCCTCGGCCCCGGCTATGTGACACGCGGTGTCCATGCAGACGTGATGCACCGGTTGCTCGTGGCCGGGGTCGTCGGTCCGGAACAACTCGTAGAAGCTGGCGACACCAAAGCCTTCGGCAGGCGGCACCTGAAGTGCGGCACACAGGTAGTTGAGTCCGCCGGGGCTGATCCAACCGGCGGTGGCCTGCAGTGCATGGAGGCCAGGCAAGAGCAGGTGGCGGCGATCTCGGCGACGTTGCGTGCCACCTCGCACCATCCGCTCGGTTTCGTGAATCACCGCGTGGTCACCTGGCGAGATCACCGAGTCCACAGCGCTGCGTTCGGCATCGGTCGAGGTATCGACCGACAGCTTGAGGTCCGCCATCAGTCACCCGCCGCCGGGACGGGAGCTGTGAGCTTGTCGATGCGAATGGACGCCGCCTTGAACTCGGACGTTCCCGAACGCTTGTCCCACGCGTCATTGGTCAACTTGTTGATGTCGACCAGATCAGGGAAGTGATAGGTCGTGAAGGTGAGACCGACGGGGATATCGGGTTGAACCCGAATCGGCATCTCGACCGACCCGCGTGGTGAAGACACCTTCACCCGCTCACCGTCGACGACGCCCAAGTCTGCAGCGTCCGCCGGGTTCAGGTCGAGGGCCTCGCCGTAGCGGATCGGCGACGTGAAGCCGTTCGACTGCACACCGGTGTTGTACGAGTCGAGCGACCGCCCGGTGGTGAGTCGCAACGGGAACTCATCGGTGAGTGCTTCCTTCGGCCCTTCGTGCTCGACCACGGAGAACGGCGCTGGCGCACGACCGTCCAGATCCTCGGCCCACAGCCACCCGTGGAGGAACGGCGAACCGGGATGATCCAGTGAGGGGCACGGCCATTGCAGCCCACCCTCGCTGTCGAGGCGCTCGTACGACATGCCGGCATGCAGCGGAGACAGCGACCGAAGCTCATCCCACAGTTCCCGCGGGTCGTTGGTGCCGAGGTCGACGCCCATCCGATCAGCGAGCGCGACCATGATGTCGAGGTCGTGGCGCGCCTCGCCCGGCGGTGTGACCGCGCCGCGGACCCGCTGCACTCGCCGCTCGGAAGATGTGACCGTGCCGTCGGACTCGGCCCAAGCAACGGACGCCGGGAACACCACGTCGGCCATCTCAGCCGTGCGGGTCATGAAGATGTCCTGCACCACAAGGCAATCGAGACCGCTCAACATCTTGCGAGCATGTTCGATATCGGCTTCGGAGTCGGCTGGGTTCTCACCCACCACGTAGGCCGCGGTCATATCGCCGCGCTCCATCGCCTCGAACATCAGAGTCAGATGGATCCCGTCCACCGGGTTCAGCGCCATTCCATACGCCGCTTCGAACTTGCCCCGCTGCTCGTCGTTCCCGATGTCTTGGAA
>CALIOL010000188.1 GCA_938044705.1 uncultured Ilumatobacter sp.
TGCGTCGGCTGTTCGAGGTCTTCACGTCGGCGACCGACGCTTCGTAGTCGACCGACAGGATCTGCTGATCGACGACGAGACGCGCGGCGTCGAGGTCGACGTTGCGCCACGGCAGACCGAGCACTTCGCCGCGGCGCATGCCGGTGTTCGCTGCAAGGAAGATCGGCACGTACCAGTCGCTGTGTTCGATGCTTGCGAGGAAGTCCCGCAGCTCTTCGGCTGACCACACCGTCATCTGCTTCGTGCCGCCGGCCCGTACCTTCGGAGCGTCGGCGAGATCAGCCACGTTGCGCGTCACGGAGCCCTTCCGCTGCGCATCGTGCAGCGCCTTGCGGATGATGCCGTGGATGTACCGCACCGTCTTCGGCGCGAGCCCACCACCTTCACCGTTGCGCTTCCCGTCGATGAGGAGCTGCGCGTAGAACGTGTCGAGGTCTTCGGGCTGCAGCCGCTGCAGTTGAATCAAACCGATCCGCGGGGCGATGTGGTTGTTGATGTTGTTCCGATACGACGCGAACGTCGACGGCCGCAACTGTGCCTTCTTCGTCGGCAGCCAGCGCTCGATGAGGTAGTCGCCCAGGGTGACCCGCTCCGGCGATCGGTACTCGCCATCGTGCATTCGCTTCACGATCTCGCCGAGCACCTTCTCGGCTTCACGTCGTGTCTTGCCGCCGCGATGCCAGTCGTGCGTCTCCTTGCCAGTCGCAGGGTTGACGCCTGCGTACACGACGGCGAAGTAGCGGTTGCCCTTCTTGGCGATGTGCCCTCGCATCGAGGTACCTCGACTTCCACTCGGAATCGCCCGCTGCTCTCACCGTACCGATGCCGACGCGCGGGCGAAAGAGGGCAGATGTCTCTGTAACGCCCGGCGACTTGGCGGTGCCTTCGTAGAGGTGGATCACCAGGGAGCACGCGATGTCATCAAACGAGATTCTCAGTAACGAGAGACCGGCTCAACGGCATGTCGGGGGTATGTCAACTCCGCTCGACCTCCGCCAACCCGACTTCATCACCGTCGAACAGGCCGCCGAGATCATTGGCATCGGCCGCACCTGTGCGTACCAACTCGCCAGACGAGCCGCGGACTTCGGCGAAGGCACCTTCCCCGCCATCCGCTTCGGCAAACAGCTCCGCGTCCCACGCCGAAAGCTCGAAGACCTCACCGGTGGACCCATCACCGTCCCCACCGTCCCCGACGACAGGACAACTCCCTCGAACTCGTCACACGACCAACACGACGACACCACCAACACCGAACACCAACCGACGAACACCGACCTACCGCAGCACCCACTGCCCTTCAACCAATAGGTCCAACCATGCCAGCCAACCCGAACAACGAACCAAACCACACAACCAAAACAGACGAGTGCACAGTTGAATCCGGGACGCGATTCGGGAGCGCCCGATGACGGTCCGGGTGACCACGCTCAAGGGGGTCGGCGCCGGGCTGTACTACGTCGAGAAGCTCCCGAACTACTACCTCGATGCCAACGAGCCGCGAGGCCAATGGTTCGGCCGCGGCGTCGAAGCGCTCGACCTCTCAGGGGCTATCGACGATGAAGCGTTCCTCTCGCTGATGGACGGCATGGATCCGGCCCGACCCGATCGACACCTCGGTCGTCAAAACGGCGAGGCGTCGGTGCGGGGCTACGACGTCACCTGCTCGGCCCCAAAGTCCGTGTCCGTATTGTTCGCACTCGGCGACGAGTCCGTCCGCAACAGCGTTCTGGACTCCCACGACCGAGCGGTGAGCGCGCTCGCATCGTGGATCGAGGACCACGCACACACGCGGTACCGCATCGGGGGAGAGGTCGCCGTCGTCGACGCCAAGGGGATCGTCGCCGCGATGTTCCGACAGCACACGAGCCGAGCACTCGACCCGCAGATCCACACGCACCTCGTCATCCCGAACCGGGTGATGTCACCTGACGGTCGCTGGCTCGCACTTGACGCCCGTCTCATCAAGCGCGACCAACGCACGCTCTCGGCGATTTACCACGCAGCGCTCCGAGCCGAACTGAACCAGGCGCTCGGCGTTCGTTGGCGCATACCCGAGAATGGGATCGCCGAGATGGCCGACATCCCCGACGTCGTGCTCACCGAGTACTCGTACCGCACCGACGACATCCGCCGCCGCATCGACGTCAAGCTCGACCGCTTCGTCGCCAACATGGACCGTGACCCGACGCCGAGGGAGCGATGGAAGCTCGAACGCGAAGCCGTCCTCGACACCCGACCGTCGAAGGAGAAGCACGTCGACGCGGGGACCCTCCATGCCGAATGGCGGGAGCGGGCATGGCAGCTCGGCGTGGCCCCCGAGGAGATCGTCGCCGATGCCGTCGAGCGCCAGCGACCGCGAACGTCGATCTCGATGGACGAGTTGTCGAGGCTCGTCGACAGAGCGATCGAAGCCATCAGCGAGAAGCAATCGACCTGGAGGCCGACGGAGCTGCTGCGTGAACTCGCTGCTCTGTTCCCGACCGATGTCGGAGCCGATGCCGCTGCCGTGATGAACTCGCTCGAGGAGGTCGTCGACGCGATGGTGAAGGGGCGATGCATCGACATCTCTCAGCCGATCCCGCCTGACTCGCTCCTCCGCAAGGACGGCCGGCCGGTCACCGAAGCAGCCACCGATCGGGCCCTCACCACCCAGGCGATCCTCGACCAGGAGAGGGTGCTCCTCGAATGGGCAGCGCGCCGCATCTCAGCGGACGACCTGATCGATCCGGCAGCAATCGAACGCAGTGATGTCGAGCTGAACATCGCCCAAGCCGATGCCGCCGCCCGAGTCGCTGGCGACGCCCAGCTCGTATTGATTGTCGGACCAGCCGGCACCGGCAAGACCACCGCGCTTCGGCCAGCCATCGCTCAACTTCGATCGCAAGGTCGACCCGTCTTCGGCGTGGCACCTTCAGCTGCGGCGGCGGAGGTGCTCCAAGACGAGACCGGAGTCGCGGCCGACACGCTCGACAAGCTGCTGATCGAGCATCGCCTCAACCGCCCACCGGATCATCAGTACCACCTGCCCGCTGGTTC
>CALIOL010000189.1 GCA_938044705.1 uncultured Ilumatobacter sp.
TTCTCCGAAGAAGACGACGACCAGTACCGCCACGCTTCGATCGATATCTACATCGACCCAGCCGTGCATCGCCGCGGCTACGCAAGCGATGCGATCCGCACGCTCGTCGACCACCTCTTCGACGAACGCGGTCACCACCGAGTCACAATCGACCCCGTCGTCGACAACGCAGCGGCGATCGCCTGCTACCGCTCGGTTGGCTTCTCCCCCGTCGGCGTCATGCGACGCTACGAGCAACAGGCCGACGGAAGCTGGGCCGACGGTCTGCTGATGGAGCTACTGGATACGAATCGCTCGTCCGCACCCGAAACGGAACCTGAGATGCGGTTCGCCGGAACGGTGATCAACGCTGCGAATCCCGATCGGCTGGCCTCGTTCTACGAGCGGCTGCTCGGCTGGCAGCGCTTCATGGATGACGGCGACTGGATCGCACTTCGAAGCGACAGCGGCGCCGGCACCGCAATCGCATTCCAACTCGACGAGCATGCGGCCACACCGTCGTGGCCGCCCGGACGCGACGCTCGTCATGCGCTCGTGCACATGGATTTCGTCACCGACGACCTCGACGCTGCCGTGGACCGTGCGGTCGAATTGGGTGCTGCAATCGCCGACACGCAACACGTCGCCACCGAACGTGTGATGCTCGATCCCGATGGCAACCCGTTCTGCCTCATCGCATCGCCGTCTGCCCCCGACGCTGCGCGAGCAACCGCCGAGCCTCACGACATCAGTCGGTAGCTTCGAGAGAACCGCAGCGGATGTTCGACACGTACTCCGGGGTCGGCCGGAGCCGTCACGCCGTATTCCAACCGCACTAGTGCCCGGGGCGAAGCCCAGTTGGAGTGCATGCCGACAGGACCAGGCCCGGAGCGAGATATTGGCTACGCCTGAACGTGCAGTTGTAGATGATGTGCGCTGGCCCAAAGTACGTGTATGCGTCCCAGTACCAACCCGCGCGACAGACACGCCACGTCTCGATGTGTGTGAACCCGAGCTGTTTGAACCGCACCAAGAGGTTGCCGTTCGCCGCCGGGTACTCCGAAATCAACTGCTCGCCACCCACCGGGACGAATCCGTACGACGCACTCCTCCGTGCGAGCAACTGGTCGCTGGAGGACGAGCACTCCCCTGCTCCGTCTGCGGGCGCACGGTAGGCGAAAGCGTTTGACGCTCTCGTGCAGACGCCATCGCAGGGGCCCGGGATGGGTGGACTGGGACGAGTTCGTTCCGGCTGAACTGGACCGACCACAACGGACACCGCACGACTCACACAGCCGAGACTGGCGCGACCGTCTCGGTCCGCTGACCGGAACGCAACCACACAGATGTCGTAGTTCCCCGCTGGAAGGTCGCGGACGGTCGTAGCGAACGACGCATACTTCGTCCAGATCAGGACTGTTCGCGAAACCGTTGCGTTGTTCGTGACGCGAATCTCGAGCAAAGCCTCGCGAGCGCCATAGCTGCCTGAACCAATTACCTGGACAGCTTCCTCGCCGACAACCACCCGGTCTATCGACCCGACGAACGGCTCGAGGGCGGGTTCGCCGACGGGAAGGTGCGTCGTCTCAGTATCGACAGGCGTTGGTTGAGGCGCGGGCGGCGGCGGCGCACTTGGTGGCGCCGTGACCGGAGGGCCCGACTTGTGACCGCAAATGAGGCCTGCACGAGTCTTGAACTCGTCGGTGTCGGCAATTCCCAACACCACCCGATCAGTACCCGCCAGACTCGTCGGTTGATTGTTCGCAAGCGAAGACCAGAAGGAGTTGCCACTGGCATCGCTCGATCGAGCAAGCAGTGCCCGGTACAAGGCGTCGACTCGGAGCGATGTGGATTGCCCCAACAACACTGCTGCCGACTCGTCCGAGTAGATCATCGACCGAACTGTCTGGACCAACTCGACCTCGCATGCGGCGCTCGTCGACGTTCCGTCGATTCGACCCGTGAAGAACTCGTAGCCGGACGTGTCAGGCTCCCGGGAGAACAGTGCCGCGTATGCATTCTCGACGAACCCGTCGATCGTTGCGTCGCTGTTGCCGTTCACAGAGGTGACGACGGCCGGCTCGATTTTCGCTGAACAAGCCGGGGCAACCGCGGATTGGAACTCAGCGGTCAACCCGAGACGGACGACCACACGGTCGACACCGGAAAGAACGTCCCCAGCATCATTGAGCATGCTCAACCAGAACTGCTGCCCGTCGGAGTCCGGTGATCGATCGAGCATGCCGCCATAAAGCGCAGCGATGATCGCATCTCCGTTGCGAGCGAGCAGTGCGGTTGTTGCCTCGTCCGAGTAGACGATGTTGCGAGCGACGGACACAACCGCGTTCCGGCACTCCGTCACGTACGTGGTGCGCTCGATCGCCTGGCCGTAGTACTCCAAGCCCTCGGCATCGCCTTGCCGTTGAAGCAGATTCGCGAACAGCCGCTCAACCACGGTCTCGTACGGACCCACTGGCACAGCAGGCGGCGCAGTTGTTGTTGGGGCCGTTGTTGTTGGGGCCGTTGTTGTCGGGGCCGTTGTTGTCGGGGCCGTCGTTGTTGGGGGAGCTGTCGTGGTCGGAGGCGCCGTCGTGGCTGGAGGCGCAGACGACGGTGACGGGCACTGGACCGTGTCGACCACCGAGTTCGCCGACAACACCGACCACGACACATCACGCTGCGGCACACCCGCAGAACGCAACGAACCCGCACACGACGTATCGATCCACTCACGCGTCCCGTTCTCGACAAACCAATGATCACCCGTGGACTGACGCATGATCTCGGCGCTCGTCGTCGCCGCGGCCGGTCCGGCGGAGGCGAGAACAGGAAGCAGGCTTGCAACCATTGCCAACAACGCAGTCAGGGCCAACGACACACGTACGGCCGCAGAATCTCGAAGGCGCTTCCCTCCGGAGCCCTCACTTCGCGGAACTCTGTTCCGTCCCATCGATCCCAGTTTCGAATTCTCGCTCACGACAACCCCTTTGTGTCTCAACGGCCGCTTCGGACGTGATCGCCTCAACATATGGCCGCACTCTTTTCGCCTTCTTGACGCGTGTCGCACCCATGCGCCAAACAACCGACCCACGACGTCGTCGCCGTCTCCGACGCGTGACAGTTCGTCGACCTCCGCAGTTCTCAGCCTTCGCTACAGTCGCGACTTGTCGCACCCTGCAAACTTGGGAGGTCGCGGCCAGCACCGCAGCCACGCCACTCATGACTTCGCCGCCGCCGACTCCCACGACGCCCCACGCCCGGCTCCGACTGTTCGGCGAGTTCTGCCTCACCATCGATGGCTCCGTCGTGGCAGTCCGGCCAAGCGCCCAGCGGCTGTTTGCGCGCTTGGCCCTGTCGCCTCAGGCAAGCGCAAGCCGTGAGCAGCTTGTCGACCTCCTCTTTCCCGAGGTCGACGAGGCAACCGGAAGGGCACGTCTGAGCCAGTCGCTCCACGCAATCAAGAAGGCAACAGGGACTCACCGGCTGGTCGTGGCAACCGGCAACACACTCACACTTCATGCGGCGTGTGCGACGGACGTTGCCGAATTCGCCCACTCGATCGCAGTCCGCGGGGACGATCGACCTGTTGCCCTGCAGCGGGCGCTTCGGTTGGCCTCGACATCATTGCTCCCAACCTGGGATCTCGATTGGGTCGATGAGGCCCGCCAACGCCATGGTGCGCTCGTCGGGAGCGCCTCGGAGTCTTTGGTTGCGCTCCTATCGGAACAGGGTGACCTCGGCGCGGCGCTCGACGAGGCGACTCGATGGGTCGAACGGCAACCACTCAACGAAACAGCACACCGAGAACTGCTGCGACTGCTGGACGCAAGCGGCGACTTTCGTCGAGCCGCAGATGCGTACACGAAGATGGAGCGAACCTTCAAGACCGAACTTGACGTCGAGCCAAGCCGCGACCTCGCGGCCGCCCAGGTGAGGCGTCTCGGGGAGCTCGACAATGCTCCGTCAGCGCCCCCGGCAATCCGAAGGCGACTCGTTGGACGGGGCCACGAGCGCGCCGAAGTGGCACAAGCCTTGATGATGACGAACAAGGGATACGGCAGTGTGGTCATCGTCGAAGGCCCCACGGGAATCGGCAAGTCGCATCTCCTCGAGTCGATGGCCGGCGAGGCCGAGAAGCTCGGCCACGCAGCGGGCGTCGCATCGGCGACGCAGCTCGATCCTCCGTACGAAACGATTGTCCGTGCCATCGGCGACGCGATCACCGCAATCGAAGTCCATGGCATCGCAGACGCAATCGACAAGCCCCTCTTGGCACGTCTGAGGTTGTTGCTACCCGATCTCGACTGGCCGACGGAACCCGGCCCACCACCACGACCTGAACAGTCACCCGACGAGACCGTCCGCCAGAGCGAATCACTCATCCAAATGCTGTTCCAGCTATGCGAGTTGCGCCCAGTCACGCTCGTGCTTGACGACGTTCAGTGGTGTGATGCCGAATCGTTCGAGGTCATCGCCGACCTCTCTGACCGCTTGGCAAATCGAGGAATCTGTCTCCTCGTCGGACTCCGAACCGACGACTCAGCAGCGGACCGCGAGCGATTGGCACGACTCCGGTGGTCGACACATGCTCAGACGATCGCGCTGAGCGGACTCGACCGCCGGGGCGCCTACGAACTCGCGACGCAGCTCGGGCTCGACGTGTCACCCGCGGCGATCGAACTCGCGATCCAAAACACCGGCGGCAACCCACTGCTCCTCCTCCACAGCGTTGCGATGCAACATGAGGAGGAGCCTCCCGAGGGCAACCCGATTGCGGCCCGGCTGCAACGTCTCCAACCTCTCGAGCGCCGCGTGCTCGATGTGCTCGCTGTACACGGCGGCGACGTACCTGTAGATGCGCTCCTGCGAGCGGTCGGGACGATGCCGGCTGCTGAGTCGGCACGGGCCGCCCTCAACCTCGTGAGTGGGCAACTCGTTGTCGAGCGTCGAGGCCGGTACCGAGTCGCCCACGACAGCGTTCGAGCGGCAACACTCGAGACGCTCTCGTCCGACGACCATCAACAGATCGCCACCAGTCTGATCTCGGGGATCGACCCGCTCGGGATCGACACGATCCGCCAGGCGACGCTCGCAGCGCGAGCCAACGACTGGCACACGGCGGCTACGGCATACTTGGAGGCAGCGAGACAAGCATCCCAGGTTCACGCAATCGCACGCGAGCGCGAGTACTTGGATGCGTGCTCTCGGCACGCATCACGGGCGTACTGGCCGGCGTCGGAGCGTGCCGACGTCTTGCTTCGGTTGCACGATGTCGAGGAGCAGCTGGGCGAGACCGACCTTGCCACCCGTCGCATCAACCAGCTCGATGAGCTTCAGGTGCGGGACCGTTGGTCTGAAGTGGACCTTCGCCGAGGATGGCAACTGCTTGACGCTGGGGAGGTGCATGCGTCTCAACGACTGGCCGAGCAGCTGCTCAACCATCGGTCACCAACACCGCGCTCCCCGCGCGGTGGACCGGTGTCATTGCTTGCACATGCGTTGATCGCTCACGGCGACTTCGACGCCGCCGCAACCGTGCTCATCGAGGCGTCGGACCTCGACCTCGCTGAGGTCGAGCGAGCAGACGCTGAACTCCTGCTCGCAGAGGTACGGCGTGATCTCGGAGACCTCACTGAGTCATTGACTCTCGCTCGATCTGCAGCTGCTCGCTACGAGGAGCAGGGGGTCGAGACCGGCGCGATCGACAGCACCCGGCTGGTGTCGATGATCGAGCTGCACGAAGGGGGTTCTGACGAGTGGTTTGGCAAGCTTGAGCACTGCAGAGACCGATCTCTTCGGATCGGTGACCGCCGACGAGCTGCGCGCTGCGTGGCATCGATCGGCACTGCCTACTCAGTCCTCCGCGGAAGTTACGGACGGGCACGGCCCTGGTTGCTTGACGCAATCGAAACCAACCGAACGCTCGACGACTCCTTCGCCCAGACTCTGACGCTCAACAACGTGGCAATGGGCGAGCTCGACGGCCTTGGTGCGTTCGAGTCGGCTCGCGCGTTTGCCGCCGAAGCGCTCGACATCGCTGAGCGACTCGATCACGCCCTGCTGTGCGGTGTCGTGCTGAGCACTCACGGCCTGATCGCACTCACCGAAGATCACCTTGCGCTCGCCGACACCAACTTCGAGCAGAGCGTGGCCTACTTCGACCGAATCAGCGGCGCCCCGCTTGGGTTGGAGGCGGCTCTAGCCGCGTGGGCGCTTGTCGCTAGCAAGCGCGGGGACCAGCGTGCAGCACAGCAGCGCATCCAAAGAGCGCAATGGGTCCTGTCGCAGCAAGAGGATCAGGAAGGGTCATTCGAAGTCCTGATTGCTGCCGCCGAAATCGAAATGGCAATCGGCGGTACAGCACGCGCGAGTGCGTTGGTCGAACAAGCCGTCGACGCCCGCGTCCTGACTCCGAACGTGGCGTACCGCTTCTTGCACCGCTGCGCTGACGTGCTTCGCTCAGACGGACGAGACGCACGGGCCGACGTACTCGTGTATCGGGCCGGCCTGATGGCGGAACAGTGCATCAATGAGTTCGAGCCATCTCTGCGTAGCGCTGCAGAGGTGTGGGCTGAGCCCATCCTCTCGGAGGCGCAACGCGCTCGTTCTGAATTCACCTTCGTCTCGGCTCCGACTAGAGACGACGATTTCGTTCGGCTCGGCCTGCCAACCGAGCGAAGTGCGCTGATCACTCCGTCCACTGATCGCCGAAACGAACTCATCGGAACCCTCTCGGACGACTACGTCGCACAGGGTTTCAAACCAGACATCGGTGTGATTGCCGCCTTGACGAACGTCAGCAAGAGAACCGTCCAACGAGTGCTCACCCAGCGCAGCTGATGGGTTCGACGCCGAGCCATCGATTCGCAACCGCCGAGCCCGACGGCATCAGTCGGTAGCTTCGAAGCATGTCGGCGCGTCGATCGTTCGGAAGGTCGCGGCGCTCGGTGCGCAACGACTCGACCGTCATCGGCCGGCCGATCGCCGAGCAACTCGTCGAGGCGATCGACAAGGCGGTGGAAACCCGATGGGCAGCAGCGCAAGAACGCGCCCGTGACCTCCCCGGCCTCGATCGCGAGCAACGAGTCGAAGCGCTCACGGCCAAGATCAGTCGAGAACTCGGGGTCGCTGGTGCGGCATCGGGAGGTACCGCAGCGATCCCCGGCGTCGGGTTCGGAACCGCAGCAGCGACATTCGCCGTCGAACTCGGTTGGTCGACGATGCGCCTTGCCGACCTGATCCTCACGATGGCGGCGATCCACGGCCACGACCGGGCGGACGTCGACGAACGCCGAATGTGGGTGCTGTCGATCCTCACGTACCGGGAAGGCGCCGCCGGCATGGTCGCAAAGCTGGCGGCAGAAATCGGCGAGACCTCGACCCGTTCGGGAGCACGCCGCCTGACCACCAAGTCGGTGAAACGAATCAACGCCACGATGGGTCGAGCAGTCGTCGCGAAGTACGGCGCACGCCGCGGGGTCGCTGCACTCGGGCGGGCCGTGCCGTTCGGTATCGGCGCCGTGCTCGGCTACGGGATGAACACGCGTGCGGTGGCGATGACCTCGAAGCACGCGCATGCGTTCTTCACCGAGTTCCCGATCTCCATCGACGCGATCGACACCGACGGCGAAGTCATTCGACGCGCTATTCCACTGGGTCCGGGAGCTCCTCGGGAAGAATCCCGAGAACGTCCACCTGCTCCAGGATCATCCACACGATGAACACGCCATAGAGGCCGAGCAAGATGTAGCTCTCGACCTTCGAGAGCACGAGGCGTGTACGAATCTGCACGAACAGCACCACCGTGGAGATGCCGAGGAACACGACGAGCGGCATCGCGATGTCGAACTGGAAGTCGACGGCGCCGGCGATCATCACACCCGCTGGCACAGCGATCAGCAGGTCGAAGATATTGCTGCCGAGCACGTTGCCCAGACTCACCACACCCTCGCCCTTGCGAGCCAGGTTGATCGAGATGAGCGCATCCGGAACGCTCGTGACCGCTGCGATCACCGTGATGCCCCACACGAACGGCGGGATGCCGGTTTCGTCGGCGAAGAACAGCGCCGACCGCACGAGCGCTTCCACGCCGGCGACGACGAGGACCAGGCTCAGTGCGAGACGGCCCCACTCCTTGCCGACTGCGATGCCTTCGGGCTGTTCCGGCTTTTCGTAGTCCGAGACCTCCTGGCTCTGCAGGAAGATGTAGAGCCCGTACAGCGCGATCGGGATCAGTGCGAACGGCCGGGTCATCTGACCAGACAGCTGGTTTCCGACCGCTCCGACCGCGTCCGACGCCGTGTCGTTGTAGATCAGCGCAAACGCAAGCACGAGCACGAAGACCGCAACCGACAACATGTAGAACTGCGCGTCCTTGTAGACGATCTCCTTGTCGGTCTTCATTCCGCCCGGCGACATCACACCGGACAGGCCGGGGATCACCAGAATGTTGAAGATCGCAGAACCGATCACCACACTCAGACCCAATTCGAACTCACCATGAATGAGCGTTGCCAGCACGGTGCTCGAGAGTTCCGGGAAGCTCGACCCGATGGCGACGACGATCGCACCGTGCACCACAGGCGGCAATCCGTAGTGCAAGGAGAGATGCTCGGCGCTCGACTCGAGGAGATCGGAGCCCTTGAGAACGATGATGCTGCCAGCGACGGCCGCTGCGATCCACAGGAGAATGTCCACGGGCGAAAGGTACCGCCCCGACAGGCAGACTGTGTTCATGCCAGAGGGCGACACCGTACGACGTCTCGCCGAGCGGGTCTCCTCCCGGTTCCTCGGGCAGCGTTGTGCGCAGTCGTTCGCGCGTGACCCGCGGATCACGCATCTCGATCTCACCGGTTCGAAATTGATCGCAGCCGATGCCGTCGGCAAGTGGTGGCTGCTCCGATTCGATGACGGCCGGACGGTGTACGGCCACCTCCGCATGGATGGCCGGCTCGACCTTGGACGCAGGTCCCGCGCACCCGAATGGCAGCGCCGTCTCGAGCTGGAGATGGAGAACGGTTGGATCACTGCGATCGACATGCCGATCATCGGCGTGGTGGCCAGCGCACACGAGGAGTCGATCGTCGGCCACCTGGGGCCCGACCTGTGTACGCCGACACCGCCGGACATCGCGACGATCACCGACCGCCTTCGAGCCGACGGTGATCGTCCGCTCGCCGGGGCGCTTCT
>CALIOL010000190.1 GCA_938044705.1 uncultured Ilumatobacter sp.
CTACTCATGCGCCAGACACGTCCGCGCTGGCACGTTGAGACGATGATCAACTACATCATCATCGGTTCGATTGTCGCGTCACTCGTTTTCACGGTCGTCGTTCTCCTGCTCAGCTTCAAACTGGTACGTCGACTGATGAACGGCTCGAAGAAACAGCAGGAGCAGGCAGCCGACCTCGTCCAGACCGGCAGCAAGGCGCGAGCTCAGATCGTCGCGATCGCCCCAACGGGCATGGTCGTCAACGAGATCTACGTGCGCACCGTGTTGCGGTTTCAGATCGCGCCACTCGACGGCAGCCCCCCGTTCGATGGCGAGAAGAAGATGCTGATCGATCAAACCAACCAGCCGAGAATCGGTGACACCTGGCCGTGTTGGTTCGACCGCCTCGATCCCAGCGTCTTCGCGGTCGGGAAGCCGAGCGGTGATGCCCGCGATCAGATCGACGTGTTCCGCGAGTTCGGCATCCCGCACCCGCTCGACACCTGAGCGGGGCTCGTCTCAGAAGAGGTCGGCGAGCGCGTTCGCGCTGGCGTCAGCACTGTCTTCGGTGGCCGGGGCGAACGCACCGTAGCCGTCCGATTCCAGCGTTGCAGCGAGTTCGGCGCCGCCAGTTTCCACGATGCGTCCGTCGGCGAGGATGTGCACGAAGTCGGGCTTCAGCTCATCGAACAGCCGGCTGTAGTGGGTGATGGCCAACACGCCGAGCGGCTCGTCGCCATCATTGCTCATGTCCTCGACTCGACGTGCACAGTCCCGCAACGCGTCGATGTCCAAACCGGAGTCGAGTTCGTCGAGGATTGCGATCTTCGGAGCGAGCGCAGCCAACTGCAGTGTTTCGTTGCGCTTCTTCTCGCCACCCGACAGATCGACGTTGAGCGAGCGTGTGAGAAAGCGCTCGTCGAAGTTGATGCGGCCCGCTTCGGATCGGATCAGCCCGTCGAGGTCGTCGGTCGAACGCTCGCGGCTCACGAAGGCCTCGGTGAGCACCGCATCGAGTTGCACTCCCGGCACTTCGGTCGGGTACTGCATCACGAGGTGAAGACCCGCTGCCGCACGCTTCCACGTCGGCATCGCCAGCACGTCGAGGCTCTCGCCACCCGTCTCGAGCGTGATCGAGCCCGCCAGCACCTCGTAGCCCGGCTTACCCATCACAATGGCAGACAACGTGCTCTTTCCGGCCCCATTCGGGCCCATCACGGCATGGACTTCGCCCGACGAGACGGTGAGGTCGATCCCCTTCAGGATCTCCTTGCCGACCACCGACGCACGGAGTCCTTCGATCTTCAACGTCGCCATCAGTTCGCTCCTTCGATCGCTTCACTCGACGCTGCTGCGGGGTCGACGACGATGACACGCCCATCGACCACGGTTGCACCGAAGACCTTCACTGGCTGCGTGGCCGGCAACGTCGACGGCTCACCCGTGACGAGGCTGAACGCGCTGGCATGCTTGGGACACTCGAGTTCGAGCTCATCGCACCACACGTCGCCCTCCGACAGCGACACGTTCGCGTGGCTGCAGATGTCGCCCAGCGCGTACACGTCGTCGCTCACGCGGACGACCGAAACGGGTACGCCCTCGACCTCGAAGCGGTTCGCCGACCCATCGTCGAGGTCGTCGAATGCACAGACGTCGCTCATGCTGCTGCTCCTTCGCGAGTTCCGAGATCGAGTTTGTCCGCGACACGGCGACGCAGATCGTCGGTGACGGCTCCCGACGGAAGCTGTGAGATGACCTCGTCGAAGAAGCCGAGGACGACAAGGCGTTCGGCGACTTCGGGTCGCACTCCCCGACTCTCGAGATAGAAGCGCTGATCCTCGTCGATCGGACCAACGGTTGACGCATGGCTGCACTTCACGTCGTTCGTCCGGATGTCGAGGTTCGGGACCGACTCGGCCCACGCACCCTCGGACAAGGTGAGGTTGCGGTTGGTCTGATCGGCCGTGGTGCCGCCAGCATGCTCTCGGATCACGATGTTGCCCGTGTAGACGCTCGCCGCCGAGTCCTGCACCGCCCCCTTGAAGAGCAGATCACTGGTGGTGTGCGGCGCATCGTGATCCTGGATCGTGCGGAAGTCGTGCATCTGGTCGCCGCCGGCGAAGTACAACGCGACCTGCTTGGTGGTGCTGCCCTGACCAGACAAGCGTGCCTCGGTACGCGCCCTGACGTAGTCGCCTCCGAGGGTGACGGTGGCGAGCAGCGTCGTGGAGTCGCGGTGTCCGACAGCCTGTTGGTTGCCGATCTGCCAGGTGGCAGCACCGACTTCGTTGACAGCGAGGTACTTCACCCGCGCGGCCTGCGCAGCGTTGACCTGCAGCACTGGGACGACGAGCGCAGCGTCGGTCTCAGCTCCGTCGGCAGCGACGAACCGCTCGACCACGGTTACTTCGCTGTCGGCACCCGCATCGATGACGAGGCGCGGGAAGACGGCGGTTCCGTCACCGCTCACCGTGTGCGTGACGACGATCGGCGCTGCGACCACCTTGCCAGCCGGGACCTTGACGACCGTCGGGGACATGAAGGCTCGGTTCAGCTCTGCGAACACATCTGGTGCGTCACTGCCGATCACGTCGGGCTCGGTGTCGGTCGACAGGAACGACGCGAGGTCGGGAGGACCGGTGACCTCCGTGACCGGGGCCTTCGGCACGAATGCACCGAGGTCGAATTTGTCGATCCGGCTGTACCGCCAGATCTCTTCGTCGGTCGTGGGCATCGGGGCGGCAGCGAAACGTTCGGCAGCGGCAAGTCGGAACTCGCCCCAGTTGCCGGAGAATGCCCGCGCCGCGTCGGGAGAGAACGCTGACATTGCTGCGAATTCTACTGGGCTCGACCGGTTTTACCCGGTGACGAGCCACCCAGTTCTGATCGGTGTTCTCAGCCGCCGCGCTTGAAGATCCGCTTGAAGATGCCGGGCTTCTTGGCGTTGCGTTCTGCCTCGACCTCGGCCATCACGTCGAACCCGATGGCATTCACGATGTCTTCGGCGGCATCGAGCACCGCCGCGGCAGACCCGTCGTCGAGACCTGCGGGCTCGGGCGGTGTGACGCCAACGGTCAGGGTTCCATGTGTCCACGCCGCGTCGGCGAGACGGCGCTCATACTTCGGGCAGTTCTCCGGGCAACGCCACGGCGCATCGGGCGCCAAGTCGAGGTTGCACTTCCGCACGGTGTCGCCGTTCGGGTATGACCGAGACTCGAATTGCTTGCACTCCGTCCGCATCGGCATGACCCCATAATACGTGGCTCTCAGGCGTGTCGGGCCGCAGCGTCCGTACGCTTCGACGATGAGCAGGATCTTCGAAGAACTCGATCGTCAGCCCACGGCGATCGGCGAGATCAGCCTTCGCCGCCGACTGGAGCCAACGCTCCAGGTCGATGTGTTCGAAGTGAAGATCGGAGAGGACGGGCTGATGTCGAGCCTGATCACCGACGGCGAGCGAGCCGTGTCGACCCTCGGACTCGCCGCAACAGCGAACACCGAACTCGACGTGGTCGTCGGCGGGCTCGGGCTCGGCTACACCGCAGGAGCAGCACTCGCCGACCAAAGGGTTCGCTCGCTGCGAGTCGTCGACGCGCTCGCTCCGGTCATCTCATGGCACACACGGCGCCTCGTCCCGCTCGCACCACCGCTCGTCGATGACGAACGGTGCGAACTCATCCACGCCGACTTCTTCGAGGTCGCTGCGAACGGGTTCGACTTCGGCGATGCAGCACCGGCGACCTTCGACGCGATCCTGCTCGACATCGACCACTCCCCTCGCCATCTCCTCGATCCGAAGAACGCGGCGTTCTACGAGGCTGCGGGGACAGAAATTCTCGCTGCCGCGCTCACGCCCGGCGGCGTCTACTCACTGTGGTCCAACGACGAACCGGACGACGCCTACCTCGACGTGCTCACGTCGGTCTTTGCGACCGCATCCGCCGAGATCGTGACGTTCCCGAACCCGCTCACCGGCAACGAAACAGCCAGCACCATCTACGTCGCGACGGTGTGACCTTCTGCTCGGTCAGCCGACCGAGCCCTCCATCTGGAGTTCGATCAAGCGCGACCATTCAACGGCGTACTCCATCGGCAGGGTCTTGGTGATCGGCTCGATGAAGCCGTTCACGATCATGCCCATCGCCTGCTCTTCGGAGAGTCCGCGCGACTGCAGGTAGAAGAGCTGCTCGTCGGCGATCTTCGACACGGTTGCCTCGTGACCGATCTCGGCATCACGCTCGCCGACTTCCATGTACGGAAGCGTCTTGGACACCGAGTCCTCGTCGAGGATCAGCGCATCACACTCGACGTGGCTCTTCGCTCCGGTCGCACCTTCGTCGATGCGAACGAGACCGCGGTAGGTGGTGATGCCGCCGTCCTTGCTGATCGACTTCGACACGATCTTCGAGGTGGTGTTCGGTGCAGCATGCACCATCTTGGCGCCAGCGTCCTGGTGTTGGCCGGCTCCGGCATAGGCGACCGAGAGCACTTCGCCCGTGGCGCCTTCGCCGACGAGATAGACGGCCGGGTACTTCATGGTGAGCTTGGAGCCGATGTTGCCATCGATCCACTCCATGTGACCGTGTGCTTCGACGCGAGCTCGCTTCGTGACGAGGTTGTAGACGTTCGGTGACCAGTTCTGGATGGTGGTGTAGGTGACGCGCGCGTGCGGCTTCACCACGATCTCGACCACGGCCGAGTGCAGAGAGTCCTTCGTGTACACCGGGGCCGAGCAGCCTTCGATGTAGTGGACCTTCGAGCCCTCGTCGGCGATGATCAGGGTGCGCTCGAACTGGCCGGCCGACTCGGAGTTGATTCGGAAGTAGGCCTGCAACGGCATCTCGACTTCGACGCCCGGCGGGACGTAGATGAATGAGCCACCCGACCACACCGAGGTGTTGAGCGCAGCGAACTTGTTATCTCCCGGCGGGATGACCGTGCCGAAGTACTCCTTGACCAGGTGCGGGTACTCCCGCAGCGCCGTGTCCATGTCGCAGAACAGGATCCCCTGCTCCTCGAGGTCCTCACGGTTCTTGTGATACACGACCTCTGACTCGTACTGCGCGGTCACACCGGCGAGGTACTGGCGCTCAGCTTCGGGAATGCCGAGCTTTTCGTACGTGCGCATCATCTCTTCGGGCAGCTCGTCCCACTCCGAGACCTGCTCGCCCTTCGGGCGCAAGTAGTAGTAGATGTCCTGAAAGTCGATGTCAGGCATGTTCGTGGCAAACCACTCAGCCATCGGCTTCTTGTCGAAGAGGCGCAGCGAACGCAGCCGCATCTTCTTCATCCACTCGGGCTCGCCCTTCCACCAGGAGATCTGCTCGACGACACCGGCGTTGATGCCCTTTTCCGGCGTGAAGGCGTACTCGACGCCTTCATCGGACCAACCGAGGTCGTACTTGCTGAGATCGAGATCGAAACTGGTCATCGGAACACTCCTGAGGGTCGAATCCGCGATGGCTCTGGCGACAGAACCCGTGCTCACATCATACGAGGGAGACCTCAGAACCGGATGTCCCGAACCACCAATTCAGCAGTAATTCTCCGTCAAGGCGGCGGACTGCGCGGCGTCTCGATGATCCGGCAGAACCCTGCCAACGACTTGGGGATTCCGGAGCCACCGGCAAGACTGTCACTTCTATGCCAAGGTCTCGATTCTCCGTCGGCGCGGCACTCGCCGCAGTCATCATCGGAGCGCTCGCAGTCGGATCGCCGGCAAGCGCTCAGAGTGAAGGGAACGGCCTCGATGAAACGTCCGTCAATACCTTCTTGTTCGACGCATCCGAGGGCGTCCTTCGCGTCACAGTCGAGATCAACCTGACGAACGTCACCACCGACCGCCGCGACGGCAACATCATCCGGCAGCAGTACTTCGATGGCTACTACGTCGCGGTTCCACTCGGCGCGGAGAACATCGTGGCAACGCGCAATGGCTCCGTACTCGACGGGGAACTGACCAGTGATCCCGAATTCCCCGCCTTCTCGTACTACGAGTTCAGCCTGGGTCGGCGAATCTTCAGCGGGCAGTCGACCAACGTCACAGTCACGTACGACCATCTCGGCGCCGGGCCACGAAACGATGTGCCATGGCGAGTGAACGAGGCCTACGCCTCGTACGTTGCGTTTGGTCTCGGCGACGACGAACAGGTGACCATCAACGTCTTGCGACCGGCCGGGTACGAGTTCGATGAATTCACCGACCTCGAGGGTTTCGAGCAAGGCGAGCCAGACGGATTCGGATCCGTCACCTTCACGCGCACAGGTCTGAGCGAAGACTTCGACCTGATCGTCGGAATGTCCAACGACGACAGACTCGCGGTCACGCCCCTCGAGGTCGACGGCGTCGACATCGAGCTCCGGTCCTGGCCCGACGACCTCGAATGGACTGCGTTCGCAACCGAGCTCGTGGAGTCAGGCATTCCCGAACTCGAAGAGCTCATCGGCTGGGATTGGCCGATCGACGAACCGTTCGAGATGAAGCAAACCATCGAGCCGTACCTGTACGGCTACGCCGGATGGTTCGACACGCTGGAAAACGAGATTGCAGTCGGCGAGGAGCTCGATGCCGAGACGATCTATCACGAGCTCTCTCATGCCTGGTTCAACAACGAACTCGCGAGTGAGCGGTGGATCAACGAAGGGCTCGCACAGATCTACGCGGCTGAACTCGTTCGCCTCGACGGAGACGAGCCTGCCGAGCCGAGTGTGCCGCCGGTGAGCTTCTCGGGCGGACAACCTCTCGCAGACTGGTCGTCGTTCGATCCCACCGACGCCGAGGAGGACTACGGGTACAACGCATCGTTCTACGTCTTCGATCGAATCGAAGACGAGATCGGATTCGATGGGTTCCGAGCGGTACTTCTCGCACTCGACCAACAGTCGAGCCTCTACGCGCCAGACGACGTCGATACGACGATCTCGATCGGCGGTTGGCGTCGCATGCTCGACCTGTTCGAGATCGCCGGCACTTCTGAGGGGGCAGCCGACCTGCTGAGGGAGTACGTGATCTCGGACGACGATGAAGAGCTGCTCGCCCAACGATCCGACGCACAGTCGGCGTTTGCTGACCTCACGGAACGCCTCGAGACGTGGTCGATGCCCGACGACATCCCGACTTCGATGGGCTTCTGGCGGTTCGAACGTGCCGTCGGCGAAATCGATCTCGCTGCGGCAGCACTCGATCGGCGAGACGAAGTCGCTGCGCTCACTGCGACGACCGGCGTCGTCCCGCCGGACGTCGCATCGGAACTCTTCGCAGCCAACGACACCGAGCTCGCCGAGGCGCAGCTTGCCGCGCAAGTCGATGCTGGAGAGAGCTTGGCCGAGTCGCAGGCGACACTCGCAACAATTGCGGCGGATGCTGGCCTGACGCCTCCGGCGGTGAGCGAGGAACCGTTCCACGTCAGCGATTTCGCAGCAGGCTCGGCAGTTGTGACCGACCAACTCGCGACGATCGACGCCGTGAATGCCGCCGCCGATGCCGCTGCGATCGAACCGAGCTTCGTCGAGAAGATCGGGCTGCGAGGCACCGACGTCGACGGGATGCTCGACGCGGCACGCGCCGCGATCGACCGCGGCGACAATGAAGGTGCCCGGGAGCTGGCCACGGACGCTCAGAACACCCTCGATGCAGCGGCGGACCGAGGCCAACGACAACTGGCAACGCTCGGAGCTCTCGTCGTTGGAATCGTGCTTGCGCTGTTGGCTGTCTTGCTACTGCGGCGGCGGAAGAAGAAGCTGCGCCCGAACTCAGGCGGCGGGCTGCTCGGCGTCGCCGGGGAGGACCTCGACGGGAGCGGTGTCGATCTCGATGAAGATGCACTCGCCGGGGCACATCTCGGCGGCGTGGATAACCGCGCCGATGTGTCGATCCGGGACGGCAGCCAGGCTTCCGGATCCGCCCGGGTCGTTGCAGGGGCGGCCGGCCTCGGCGACGTACGCGATGCCGTCCTCGAGTTGGACGAAGACGTCGTCGCAATGGTCGATACAGATGCCGTCACCGGTACAGAGGTCTTGATCGATCCACACACGCATGACAGCGAGTGACGGTACCTCCACGGTCGTACATTGAAGCGACCGTGAGCGAACAGATTGAGCCCCCTTTGACCGACGTCACAACGCCGGATCCTGCATCGGCCACTCCACCGACGGCACCACGACGAGACCACGTGTGGTCGCGGCCGACCGGAGACACCCCCGACGACTACGCGTGGATGCGCGACATCGACGACCCCGAATTGATCGAGTACCTCAACGCAGAGAATCGCTTCGCCGACGACTTCTTCGCCCCGCACGAGGACACGATCGAGACGATCTTCAGCGAGATCAAATCGCGCGTTCAAGAGACCGATCAGTCCACGCCGGTGTTCAACGGTGGCTGGTGGTACGTCGGCTCGACCATCGAAGGCGAGAGCTACGGCCGCCACCACCGCAGCCCCACGCTCGACGACGACTCCGCCCTCCTCGATGCCGTCTTGTTGATGGACGAGAACGTCGAAGCTGCAAACGCCGGCGCTGTCGACTACTTCGATGTCGGTGCCTTCGATGCCTGCCACGACCACACCATGTTCGCCTGGTCATTCGACACCGATGGCAACGAGCGATACCAGATGCGGATCCGACGCTTTCTGGACGACGGCTCCTTCATCGACCTCGACGACGACATTCCCGATGTTGCGAACGCGGGAACGGCGTGGTCCGCAGACGGCTCGCTCCTCTTCTATGTGCGCGCCGACGACCAGGAGCGCCCCTGTGAAGTGTGGCGCCACGAGGTCGGGACGGACAGTTCCGGCGACGTACTCGTGCACCGAGAAGACGACGAGCGGTTCTTCGTCGAGATCGGCGAGACGCGCTCCGATGCTTGGATCCTCATTCACGCCGGTTCGAAGACGAGCAGCGAAGTCCGGCTGCTGACGTCCTCTGACCCGACCGGCGATCCCGTCCTCGTGTTTCCCAGGACTGACGGCATCGAGTACCAGGTGGACGACTGGGGCGACCGACTCGTGATGGTCACCAACTCCGACGGCGCAGACGACTTTCGAATCCTCGACATCGACGTCACTGCCGACTGGACCGACCCGACCGCCTGGACCGAGTTCGTCCCCCACCAAGCAGGCCGACGCATCATCGGCGTCGAGCCGTTCGAGACGCATCTCGTCGTGTACGAGTGGAGCGATGCTCAGCCGCGACTTCGGTTGCTGTTTCGCGACGGAGCGGAACGAGTGATCGACCTCGGCCCCGAGCCCCATGACGTCAACTTGTCGGCGAACCCCGAGTGGACCTCCCGGACGCTTCGCTTCGCAACACAATCGATGACGGTTCCCGGAACGCTCTACGACGAAGACGTCGTCACCGGCGAGCGGACGCTGCTGCGACGCATCCCGACCCCCAACGTCAACTTCGACGACTACGTCGCGAGCCGGATGTGGACGTCATCCGCCGATGGAACAGCCGTCCCCGTCGACATCGTTCACCATGTCGACACCCCGCTCGACGGAACGGCGCCGGGCTGCCTCTACGGGTACGGCTCGTACGAAGCGTCGATGCCCCCGTGGTTCTCCGTCGGTCGCCTCTCGCTGCTCGATCGCGGCTTCGTCTGGGCCCTCGCGCACCCGCGCGGCGGAGGCGAACTGGGGCGCCAGTGGTACCTCGACGGCAAGCTCGAGCACAAACAGAACACGTTCGACGACATGCTCGCCACTGCTCGACACCTCACCGACGCCAACGTCGTGGCGGCAGACCGCCTTGCGCTCCGCGGCGGCTCGGCGGGAGGCCTGCTGGTCGGGGCGTGCGTGACACAGCATCCCGAGCAATTCGCCGCAGTCGTCGCAGAAGTCCCGTTCGTCGACATCGTGAACACCATCAGCGACCCCTCGCTGCCGCTGACAGTCACGGAATGGGAAGAGTGGGGCGATCCGCGCACCGAGCCGTTCGCTTCGATCATGCTCGCCTACTCCCCCTACGACAACACGGTGGCTGCGGACTACCCCGCCATGTACGTGACCGCCGGGCTCCACGACCCGCGAGTCGGCGTCCACGAACCCGCCAAGTGGGTCGCTCGTCTCCGAGCGGTCGGAACCGGCGACCGGCCCGTGGTCATGCACACCGAGATGGGCGCCGGCCACGGAGGACCCACCGGGCGATACGAAGCCTGGCGCGACGAGGCACGAACGCTCGCGTTCCTCCTGGCCATGACCTGAAGCCACAGCGGCGTCGATCGCCCGACCGAGACGCACTCAAGAATTCCTATTGTCATGCCGATGGGCATCACGACCAGGATTTTCCGTCATGCCGCTCGACACCACCTCGCACCCTCTTCTCCGCCGCCGCCCCGTACCGCGAACCATCGTTCGACCGGCCGCGGCAACCGCCGTGCTCGCAGCCGCGCTCATCGTCGGCACCGCAGCCCCCGCAGGCGCGCTCCCGACCGAACCTGACACGACGGCTGCGCCCGAATCGTCCACTCCAGCCATTTCAACGCCAGGCGAGGACGTCTGGATGCTGAGCGACGAGCCGACGGAACTGAGCGGAACACAGCGCTCGGTCACCCTCGACGTGGCGATCCCACCCGGATGGCAGCCGACCGGCCCGGCTCGACTGTCATTCGACTACTCGGTTGGATCGCTGACGTCAGGCACCCTGTCGGTCACGGTCGACGGTGAATCCATCGATGTCATCGAAGTGGTCGCGCCGGGCGAATCGGTCGAGATCGAGATTCCGGCGGATCGGCTGGCCGCCGGACGCCACTCGATCCAGCTCACCACGGACCTCGTACTCACCGTCGATGACGCGTGCCGCGACCAACTCCACCCCGAACGTCGACTGACCCTGGGCGCGGACACTGCGCTCAACGTCCCGCTGACGCCGACCGGTGAGATCGACATCGCCGACTTCCCCGCCGCCCTCGAACCGCTCGGCACCTCCGAGCGATCGATCGACGTCCACCTCGTCGGAACCCTCACCGAGGACCTCACCGAGGCCACCACGACCGTGATCGAAGCGCTGCGCGAGGACGTTGGCGACCTCGATATCGATGTCGTCACGAACAGCCGCTCCGGGTTCTCGCTCGATCTCCTCTCGCCGGAGCGACCGGCGATCGTTCTCGGAACAGCCAACGATCTCGGCGACGCAAGCACAGGCCCCGGGGCAACCTTGACGCAGTCCCCAAGCGGACACGCCATGCTCGTCCTCGCGAGCAGCGACGCATCAACCCTCACCGAACACGCCGACGAACTGGCCGAACAGCGCAGCGATGCCTCACCGGTCATCGACACCGAGGTGTTCTCGCTCTCGGACCTCGGGTACGACGACCGCACGCTGGAGGGCCCCGACACCGACTCGACGTTGTACGGCTTCGACCTCCCGATCAACGACATCCCCGAGCGAATCACCATCAACGTCGACGCCCGTCGTTCCAGCAGCGCCGACTCGGTCAACGGTGTCGGTGTGATCGTGAACGGCCAGCGCGTCGGCTCAGCTCCGTTCGACGATGCCGGGCGAACGGTCGACATCGAGATCGACGCCGACCGCACCGTCCTTCGACCAGGCCGCAACCTGGTCCGGATCGACGCAGACTTCGTCGCACCAGGAGCCGGGTGCTCCGGAACAGCTTCGCCGCAATCGGTTGACGTGATCGCCAACTCGACGAGCTTCGAACGCGGAGACCTCTCCGATGAAATCGACCTCGACCTCGAAGACCTCCCCTTCGTGTTTCGCGACCCGAGCGACTCGGACAACCTGACCATCGTGCTCCCCGAACAGGCCACCGACGTCGAGATCACCCAGGCGGTCGACGTGGCACTGCTCCTGGGCGCAGACGGCCACCCAGCCTCGATCGTCCGTGCCGCTGACCTCGATGAACGACGCCTGTTCGAGGACCACCTGCTGATCCTCGGTGAACTGAATCGTCAACCGACGTTCGAACGCCTCGCATCGGGCACCGACGGCGAGATCAGAAGCGGCGACCTCACGGGCCTCCCCATCGCCGCGAACTCCAGTGCGACGTCCGGGCCAGGAGAGATCCCCGACGCGATCATCCGGTTCATCCCGACCAGCGTTGCTTCCGATCGACTCGTCATGGTCATCACCGGATCTCACTCGGCCGGCGTCGGCATCGCGCTCGACGCATTGCTGGACATCGACCAGCGTGGCGAACTCCGGGGAGCCTCCGTCGAGTTCGCGACAACGGGCGACGGCGAAGCGGCCGAGACCACGATCTCGACACAGAGCGCTTCGATCAGCCAGTCGTTGCGCGCCACCGCACCGGTCGATTCGTTCGAGACGTCGACGTCCTCGTCGTCTTCATCGACATCCTCGTCAAGCACCGCCCCCGGAACGTTGGCACTCGCCGAATCCGACGATGCGAGCGGCTTCTCGTCACCGGGAACCCGAATCTGGGTACTGGCCGGACTGGCCATCGCGATCGTCGGCGGCGTCGCGGTCCGCTACCGCAAGTCGCAGGCGGACGACGAAACGCCCGCCACGACCCACTGACGTCGACGTCGCTCCGACGTCTCCACGACTCAGAACGCGGCGAGGAGCGCCAGCGCTGCCAACGCTGCGTTCCGCAGGATGTGTCCCCGCCCGATCGGCGCGGCAGACCACGCTCCGAAACACGCGCACGCTGGCCGTTCACCGGCGGCCAATTTGCGGCCGATGAGGACCGTGAATACGACGAGCAACACCAACGCGGCCAGCGCTGGAAGGGGTTGTATGAGGTGCACGATGAGCAGCGCGCCGATGACCAACTCGACCCACGGAACGAACGGGATGACCCATCGGGGCGCCCCGAGCCCCCGCGCCTGCATCGGCCAGGATTCACGAGCTGCCAGCTTCGAGCCCCCGGCGAGGACGAATGCGACTCCGACGATCACCGCAGCAACCGACGACACAAGCGACATCGATCGAGTATGCCCTGATCGGTTTCGAACGTCAGTCGCCGACGGCGACGCTCATGCCTTCAGCAGCGCCGAAGACATCGACACCGCACGCTGCGCCAGCAACCTGCGCCTCAGCGACGAGCGCATCGACCATGTCGTCGTCATGCGCCGGATCATGGTGGAACATCGCAAGCTGCTTCGCACCGGCCTCGCTCGCGAGCCACACCGCGAACTCTGCAGTGCAATGGCCCCAGTCACACTTCGCCGCGAACTCTGCCGGCGTGTATTGAGCGTCGTGGATCAGCAGGTCGACGTCGCGGCACAGGTCCAGCGCCCCAGCGGTTGCAACCAGAGACCCGTCGCACGGCTGTTGATGGTCGCTGAGGTACGCCAGCGACGCGCCGTTCCACTCGATTCGGTATCCGACGGTCTCCCCCACGTGAGGAATGATCCGCGACATCACTCGGACGTCGCCAGCATCGCCGGCGTCGATGACGAACTCGCTGTCACCGACCTCTTCGAATGACAGCGAACCCGGCAAAAGTGCGAGGTCGATGGGAAACAGCGGCGGCTTGATCGTGTCGGCGAAGACCCGTTCCACGCTCGAGCCGTCGCCCTGCGCCGGCGCATGAATCGTGACGTGTGCACCATCGGTCAACAGCGGCGCAAAGAAGGGCAACCCTTGGATGTGGTCCCAGTGCAGGTGCGAGAGCAGGCAGGTCCCACGAAACGGCACCCCGGTCGGTTGCTGCGCTCCGAAGTACCGAAGGCCGGTCCCGAGGTCGAGCAGGATCGGGTCCGCCCCTGGCACCTGCACGGCGACGCATGACGTGTTCCCTCCGTAGCGCACGATCTCCGGGCCGTGACAGGGCGTGGAGCCGCGCACGCCGTGGAACGACGCGGTCATTCGGCTCGATGCGGCCCCGGACGCAGATGAATCCCCGATGGTCGAACTCTAGGCCTCCGACACAGCGTCGTACGCAAGGCGCCGCTTGTGAAGTTGGTCGCACGCCGTCGACCTCGATCGCTGCAGTCCTCCGGCTGACAGCGGAGCGGGAACGCTCGATTACGGTCCTCGCGATGGGCTCAGAGCGACGAATCGACAGCGACGGCGTGAGCATCGAGTGCTTGGTTTCGGACTCGATCGACGACACCAGTCGCCCCTTGGCAGTCTGCGCACACGGGTTCCCGGACACTGCGCACACCTGGCGCCACTTGACACCTGCGCTCGAAGCGGCAGGCTTCCGTGTCGCCGCACCATTCCTCCGCGGCTATGCGCCGAGCGATGTCCCCGCCGATGGCTGCGTCCAGACCGGCGCGTCTGCGCTCGACCTCATCGCGATCCATGAGGCGCTCGATGGGAACGACCAGGCGGTACTCGTCGGCCACGACTGGGGTGCCTCCATCGTCTACGGGGCGGCGTCGTACGCTCCGCACCGGTGGGCAAAGGTCGTCGGCTTGGCGGTGCCTCCCGGCGCAGCGATGGGCGCAGCACTGCTCGGCAACACCGACCAGATGAAGAAGAGTTGGTACATGTTCTTCTTCCAGCATCCGCTGGCAGACCTCGTCGTTCCCGCAGACGATCTCGCGTTCATCGACATGATCTGGGCCGACTGGTCGCCGGACTACGACGCGACCGGCGATGTCCCGCTCGTGAAGGACTCGCTTCGACAGCCGGAGAACCTTGCCGCGTCCATCGGGTACTACCGAGCAGCGCTCAGCGGTGTCGGGGTGCGAGAAGATCTCGCCGACGTTCAGGAGGCGACCAGCACACCTCCGACACAGCCGCTGCTGTATCTCCACGGTTCTGCTGATGGTTGCATCGGCCCCGAGGTCGCTGAGTCAGCGCGAGCGATGACCGGACCGGACACCACGATCGAGGTGCTGGATGGACTCGCTCACTTTCTCCACCTGGAGGATCCGGCCTCGGTGAACGAGCGCATCGTTGCGTTCCTGAGCTGAGTCCCCGCACCGAACCGGTTCGAATCTCCTCCTCGCCAAGTGCGAAAAGGGCTCACGACCAGCGGAAATGCCACCCGAGGCGGTCGCGTAAACGCCGACCGGGGCGTTGGAGGCCCGCGGCGGTAGACATCCGTCACTCCGTGCGACTTTTTGTCTCTTTTCGACGTCCCAACACCACAGGACAAGCAACGAGGAGAACGCTCGGCCCCACCCGACCGGGCGAGCAACGCATGATGACCGTGACACCACGAGAACACCAGGACCTCCGGGTCGCTCAGAGCGCGAGCGGCGCAGCGGCGCTGCCCCCGCCACTCGCACCGATCGATCCAGCCGCGGCACGCCGCGCACTCCTCATCGCAGATCTCCTCGCGATCTCGTTTGCCGTCATCGTCACCTTCGTCGTGCAACGATTGATCCGTCCGGTCGCCGACGCTGCGTTCGCTCGCCAGCTCGTGATCATCGTCGCCACGACGCCCGCGTGGATCGTCGCGATCGTGTCCACCCGGCTGCTTGATTCGCGTGCGACCGAGCGCTTCGGCGAGGAACTGCGCCGAATCGCATCGGCTGCGATGATCGTGGTTGCGGCGGTCGTGTCGGTCGGGTTTGCCGTGAAGTTCGGTTCGCTTTCCCGCCTGTGGGTGGCGCTGCTGTTCGTGACGATCTCCTCGTCGCTCACCGTCGAGCGATATGCCGCTCGGCACCACTTCGCGCGACTCCGTTCGACCGGACGGATTCAGCGTCGCGTCGTCATCTTGGCGAACACCGACCGAGCTCACGAACTCGCTTCCTCCGTCCAGAATCAAGCCGGATATCAGCTGCTCGGCTACGTCGGTGACGGTGATCCAGGTGAAGGAACCGAACCCGGCGCGGACGGCGCAGCCGGCATCGCCTCACTCGGCCACGTCGACGACGTCGAGCGAATCCTCGATCAGGCGGGAGCCAACGGAGTGATCCTGTCCCTGGCATCGCTGGCCGCGACCGATGTGAATCGCCTCTCGCGGCGGCTGAGCGACCTCGGCTACCACGTGTCGCTCTCGTCGAGCCTCGTCGACATCGATGTCACGCGCCTTCGCACACAGCAGATCGACGGCAGTGCGATGTTCTACATCGAACCGACGATCCGCAACGGTTGGCGGGCTGCGGCAAAGCGCCTCTTCGACATCTCGATGGCGACGATCACGCTCCTGCTCGCCGCGCCGGTTCTTGTCGCAGCTGCGATCGGGATCAAAGCGACATCACGGGGGCCAGTCCTGTTCCGCCAGACGCGAGTCGGAAAAGACGGACAGGAGTTCTCGATCTTCAAACTGAGGACCATGGTGCAAGACGCCGAGGCCCAGCGCAGCGAGCTCGCGAGCGAGAACGAAGCAGACGGACCGCTCTTCAAGATGACCAACGACCCGCGGGTCACCGCACTCGGACGCCTGCTGCGCCGGACCTCGATCGACGAGCTCCCCCAGTGCGCGAACGTGCTCCTCGGAAACATGAGCATCGTCGGCCCGCGTCCGGCGCTGCCCGACGAAGTCGCTCAATGGAGCCCCGAGGTCCGCGAGCGCCTGCGCGTCCTTCCAGGCATCACCGGCCTGTGGCAGGTCTCTGGTCGATCCGATGCGAGCTTCGAGTCCTACAAGCGCTTCGACCAGTACTACGTCGACAACTGGTCGCTCATCAGCGACCTCGGCATCGTCGCCCGCACCGTCGGCGCAGTCGTCGGCGCTCGCGGAGCCCGCTGACCGT
>CALIOL010000191.1 GCA_938044705.1 uncultured Ilumatobacter sp.
TGCTGGTTGGAGTGTCGAGAACTGTCACCGGTCGAATGGTCAGGCAGTCGGTGCGGGGATGGTCGCGACGCACTCGGCGACCAGGGCCCGTCCGGCGGTGGTCGAGCCATTGCCGTCGGCGACGAGCACGCGATGGCCGAGCGATGTCGACGCGAGCGCGGCGATGTCATCTGCGACGACGAAGCTGCGACCGTGCATTGCGGCGCGGGCCCGAGCGAGCGACAGGAGCGAGACGCCAGCACGTGTCGAGGCGCCGAGGCGAACGGCTGGGTGGTTGCGGGTCGCTGTGAGCAGGTCGATGACGTAGGCGCCGATCGCGTCGGAGATCTGGACCTGGTCGACGATCTGGCGAATTGCTCGCACATGGTCGGGCGTTGCGATTGCTTCGATCGCGCCCAGCATCGAGCGGCCCCGCCTCCCGGTAAGAACATCGAGCTCGAACTCTGGAGCGGCGCGGCCTGGCGTGACCACGGCGGCGAATCTGTCGAGTGAACCCTCACCGAGCCCGTACGTGCCGGCGATCTCGATGGGGTTCTGGGTGGCGACGAGCATGAACGGGTCGGGCAGGCGGTGTGCCTCGCCATCGACGGTCACGGTGGCTTCCTCGGCGGCTTCGAGCAGTGCGGACTGCGTCCTCGGCGTTGCTCGGTTCAGCTCGTCGAAGACCACGACGTTCGCGAAGACCGGTCCGGGTCGGAAGCGGAGCTGGGTGCCACCCGCCTCGTCGGTGACCGGCATCATCGAACCGGTGACGTCACCAGGGAGGAGATCCGGCGTTCCCTGGATGCGCGAGAACGATCCTCCAGCAGCGCGAGCGATCACCTGGGCAAGCAGCGTCTTGCCGACGCCTGGAATGTCCTCGATGAGGAGGTGTCCACCCGAGAACAGTGTCGCGACGGCGACCTCGGCGATGTCGTGATGGCCTGCGACGACTGCATCGATCGCGCCGACGAGCTGTTGGCCCACCGTGCGGACGTCCGCTACCGGACGGTGCTCTGGCAGCGCCTGAGGTACCGGGCGGCCATCGATCACGGGCGGGGGTGGCGGAGGAGGCTGCACACTCCATCATCGGCCGTTTCCGATGGCATCTTGACGCAGATGCGCCCCGATTTCGATGGCGTTCACACAACACGTGGTGACGAGTGGATGCCACATGATGTCGCGGTGGTCACCCCAAAGTGAAGCCGTCGACACAGAAAGTGACGTGACGGCCGTCACAAAAAAGCGCGCACAATCGTTACACAACACCAACACGCGGCAAATATCGGGTGCTCTAATGTGAATTTCACAGGAACCGAATCCACCGCGGCGTTATCAACCTGTGCCGCAAAGTAGGAGGTCACCAATGAGCCAGCGGAATCGCGACACCGACATGGTGCAGATGCTGCCACGACAGGAACGGCGTGCGCACGCCCACAGCGAGCGCCACCGAATGCATGTCGAATTGCAGCATGTTGCCCAGACTGTGTCATCGGGCGTAGCGCCCGAAGATGTGCACGAACCCGGGAGCGCCTGGAAGCCTTCGCATCATCACGATGCCGAAGTCGCCAAGAGCAAGCTCGCCAAGAAGGGCCGCACGAAGCGCCATTGGAAGACCAAGATGTGGAAGCGCCGCACACAGCTCCGGTTGGAGAAGATCGAGGCGATTCAGATGGCGAGGGAGAATCCCACACTCGCCGGCTACTGACCCGGACCGTTTGGTTCGGATCAGCTCTCCGAATCAGGATGTTGACGCCGTCGTCGCCCGAGCACTGGCTCGGGCGGCGGCGGCGTTTCTGTATTCCTGAACCCGCTTGAGCTTGAGGTCTTCGTAGCCGCGTACTTCCATGGGGAGTGCGAGTGCGGCGACGACGCCCGCTCGCTGGTCTGGCCTCGCCTCGAGGAAGGCCAGCTCATCGGTGAGTTGTTCTCGGTACTCGCCGATGAGTTCGCGCTCGATGCGGCGCAGCTCGGTTCGGCCGAATGGGTCGAGACGCGTTCCGCGAAGGCGTTTGCCGCGCGCCAGCGTGTGCATCAGCGGGCGACCGACCTTCTCGCTGACGCCGATCTTGTCGGTGCGGCCGATCGCTTTGAGCATCGGTGGGTGGAGCTTCCACGTGACCTTGGCGCCTGCGCCTCCGACGCGTGCCGTCGCCGCCTGGGACTCGGGGGCGACCAGGAGTCGGGCGACTTCGTATTCGTCCTTGTACGCCATCAGCTTGTGGAGCGAGCGAGCCACGACCTCCACCAGTTCGAGATCGCCTGGATCCACGCGCTCGACGTCGTCGAGGAAGGCAGCGGCGTAGCTGGCGTGCTGATAGCCAACGAGGTCTGCTGTGAGCATCTCGATCACGGGACGAATCTCAGCGGGCAACGCTTCGACGCGCCGTGCAAGACGCTTGGGAAGCGGATCGACTTCCACCACCGGCCGGGCTGCCGGGCGAGTCGCCGCCACCGTGTCGATCGTCGACGGGTCAACGACCCACGACCGCCCCCATCGCAGCGCTTCGATGTTCGCATCGGCCTGCACCCCGTTGAGACGGATCGCCTCTTCGACGGACGCTGCGGTCACCGGGAGCGCACCGTGCTGGATCGCGGCGCCTATCACGAAGATATTCGCAGCGGTTGCATTGCCGAGCAGCGCTTCCATGAGTTCGCCGGCGTCAGCGAGCCGCGTCGCCTCAGGGTTGCTCGATGTGTCGAGGCGCGCTCTGAGCTCGGCGTGGGTGGGCACACGCCGCTCCGGTCGACCCACCATGGACCCGGTCGGGGTTGCGGTGGTCGACCCGACCACGATCGTGTAGCCGTCACCGCACGCATCGAGGGTCTTCTGGCTGGCCGCCGTCAGGAGATCGAACGCGAGGAGGACATCTGCCGTGCCGTCACCGAGCAGGTTCGTGGCCGGGGTGGCCGCCGTCGACAGGCGCAGGTCGCTGATGACCGGTCCGGCCTTCTGGGAGAGTCCGGTCTGGTCGAGACCGCGGCTGTCGAAGCCGTCCAGCATTGCTGCGGTCGCGAGGATCTGGGCAGCGGTGACGACGCCCGTTCCGCCGATGCCGGCGATGCGAACGTCCACGTTGTCGACGGGGACACGCAGCACCGGCTCCGGGAAGTCCGTGGGAGCGAGTGGGGTCTCTGTGTTGACGAGTGTCGTCGAGTCCTCGGTGGACGGCTCGACGGTCATGAAGCTTGGACAGTCTCCACCCAGGCACGAGAAGTCGAGGTTGCAGGTGGTCTGATCGATCGTGGTCTTGACTCCGAGGGGCGTGTCGATCGCTTGTACCGACAGACAGTTGCTGACGACGCCGCAGTCGCCGCACGCTTCGCAGATCCGGTGGTTGATGACGACGCGCTCTGCGGGTGTCGTGACGTGGTCGCGTTTGCGCAACCGTCGGTTCTGGGCGGCGCACGCTTGGTCGTGGATCAGCACGGTGACGCCGGGGACGGCTGCGAGTTCTTCCTGGGCCGCGACGATCTCATTGCGGTCCCGAACAGCGACCTTGCCGGCGCCGTCGTCGGGCATCTCGACGCCGCGGTACCGCTCGACGTCGTCGGTCGTGACGACGACTCGCTTGACGCCGTGTTTGATGAGCACTGCAGCGATGTCGGGCACGCTGAGCGCGGCAACGGAGTCCTGTCCGCCCGTCATCGCGACCGTGCCGTTGTGGAGCAATTTGTAGGTGATGTCGACGCCGGCGGCGACCGCTGCCTGGATCGACAACTGACCGGAGTGGAAGAACGTACCGTCACCGAGATTCTGGATGAAGTGCTCTCGATCCACGAACGGCGCCATGCCGATCCACTGGGAACCTTCGCCACCCATCTGGGTCAGGCCGGCGGTCTCGCCCACCTTCTCCTCGTCCATCATCAGCGTCATCGTGTGACAACCGATGCCCGCGCCGACGAGCACGTCATCTGGCACCTTCGAGCCCCAGTTGTGTGGACAGCCTGAGCAGAAGTACGGCGAGCGTTCCACGCTGAGCGGTATCAAGGTGCGCTCGCGCGCGGCAGGAGGTTCGGGTGCGAGTCGATCGGCCAGCCGAAGGCCGAGTCGTCGTCGCAGTGCTGGGACGATGACGTCTGCGACGAGCACGCCGTAGTTCTGGATGAGCGGCGCTCCGGTGTCGTCACGCTTGCCGACGACCTCGGGAGCGTTCGCCGTGCCGTACAACGCGTCCTTGACGAACAACTCCAGGGTCGGGTCCTTCTCCTCGACGATGATGATCTCTTCGAGGCCGTCGGAGAACCGGCGAGTGACGTCGGCATCGAACGGCAGTGGCAGTCGCAGATGGAGGAGACGGATGCCCGCTGACGCGATCTCGTCGTCGGTGCGCAACCCGAGTCGGCGCAGCGCCTCGCGTACCTCGCCGTAGGTCACTCCGGTCGACACGATGCCGACCCACGCCTCCGCAGGGTCGACCGTCACCCGGTTGAGACCGTTCGCGGCGGAGTATCGGCGGGCTCGTTCGAAGCGGACCGTGCGGATGTCGCGTTCGATCGCCATGTTGTTCGGCGGAAGTAGACGCGCGTCGGGGGTGTGGACGTCTGGCGCTCCCTCGATGGTCATGTCCGGGATCACGATCTGGAGGCGATCGGGAGAAACGTCGATCGTGCCGGACCCGTCGGCCACCGCGGCGACGATCTTCATCGAGGTCCACAGTCCTGTCGATCTGCTCATGGCGATCGCGTGGCGCCCGAGGTCGAGCGCCTCCTGTACGTCCTTCGGATAGAAGACAGGGAGGTGGAGATCCATGAGTGCCAGGTCGGAGCTGGACGGCACGGTCGAACTCTTTGCTGCAGGGTCGTCGCCGACGATGACCACAGCGCCACCGTGCTGCGAGGCTCCCGCGTAGACGCCGTGACGGATTGCATCTCCGGCCCGGTCGAGCCCAGGGGCCTTCCCGTACCACAACCCGATGACACCGTCATGGCGTGCGTCGGGTTGGTCGGCCGCCAACTGGCTGCCCATGACGGAGGTGGCGCCAAGCTCTTCGTTGACGCTCGGCTGAACGACGAAGTTGATACCGGGAGCTGCCTTTGCCGCCCGGGCGAACTCCTGGTCGAGCCCGCTCAGCGGCGACCCTTGATAGCCGGATGCAAAGGCGGCGGTGTCGAGACCGGCTGCTCGGTCGGCGCGCAACTGCTCGAGCGGAACTCGTGCGAGCGCTTGGATGCCGGTCATGAAGACGGTGCCGGCGTCCTCGGCGTAGCGGTCGCTCAGTTGGTATCGGGTTGCCCTGGCGGCGGTGTCTGACACGAATCCCCCTTGCTCGTTGCCCGCTCGCAGCGGCGACGGTGCCGCTGCCCTTCCACCTTCTCATTCACCCGACTCGGCGGCAAGGGCCTCGACGACTGGGCCAGGCATCGTTGCTACCTGGCGGAGGGTTGACACGCTGGGCTGTCAGGTTCGAGTGATCCAGGTGCGCACGATTTCGGACCGGCGTTCCTGCCATTCCTCGCTCGTGATCCCGTAGCGGACGTGGTCCTCCCACGTGCCGTTGATCTCGAGGTAGCGCTGGGCGACGCCTTCTTCACGAATGTTGAGCTTCTCCATGATCCGGCGACTGCGGTGGTTTCGCGGCACGATGCAGATCTCGACGCGATGAAGCCCCAGCTGTTCGAACGCGAACTGCATGACGAGTGCGACGCCTTCGACGGTGTACCCGTGGCCGGCATGATCCTGGTCGACCCAGTAGCCGACCGTGCACGACTGCATGGCGCCGCGGATGACATTGTTGAGGTTCACCTCACCTGCGACTCGGCCGTCGACGAACAACCCGAACTGGAACGCGGTTCCTGTCGTCCGATCTCGGTCGCGTTGTAGGCACCGCGATGCGAACGCGGACTTGTCGGTGGTCGGGTCCGGTTGGTGAGGAACCCGGCTGGGCTCCCACACGGTGAGCCACTCACCATTTCGCTTGCGGACCTCACTCCATTCGCGGAAGTCGTTGACGGCGAGCGGCCGCATCGTGATGCGTTTGCCGAACAGGTACACGGGAGCCGGGGCTCGGGAAGGATGCCGCAACGCCATGTCAGATGGTCCCGGACTCGATCGAGATGTGGGTGAGTTCGAGTCGGCGCATCGCGGCGAGCACGACGCAGCAGGTTCCGATGATCGACTCGACGTGCTCGGGGCGAAGACCGGGGTTGTGGAGTCGTTCGGGGATCGGCTCGGCCACGAGCGTCCGGAACACTTCGTCCGCATCGGAGCGTTCGAGTGCGTAGCCGTCCGGGACGACGTCGGTGCCGAGTTCGACGTTCGCAAGCGAGATCGCATGCGACCCCGTTGCGATGACCGGGTCGGCATCGAGGACCATCGCCGACTCGCGGATGACGTCGTCGAGATGGTCCGACACGATCCCGAGGGCGTTGGTGAGCTGCTCGGGTGCAGGCCGCGATGCGTGTTCGAGTTCGCGCTCGACCAACGTCAGCGGACCGACGGGCAAGGTCCATCGGCCGCCACCGATGAGTTCGATCTCGATCGCTCGGTCGTCGATGGCGACACGAAGCGTGCCCGGGGTCATGTTCCGTCCTCGGAGTCCGCGTCCTCGCTCATCGCTGGTCGCCCCGGGGTGCCCGGTGGGACGCGGGCGAGCGTCCACCGACCGATCGCATCGTCGCCGGCGGCGAGATGGTTGGCGACATGGGCGTGCAGACATTTGACACCGATGCGCGTGCCGCCGACACCTCCAGAGGGACGCGGGCCGACGTGGCCCGCGTCGATGGCGGCGTCGCGTTCTCGCTCATAGCGCCGATGGATGTCGATGATCGTGTCATCGTCGAGCTCCGCCTCGACCTCGTCGACCGCTCCGGCCGACTCGATCCGGCTGACTGCTTTCACGAGTTCTTCGCCCACGAGGTAGTAGCGAGTCGGCATCGGCGTGCCGTCGTCGAGGAACGGCGCGTTGCGCAGCACCACCGGATCGCCCGTCGCGTCGCGTGTCACGACTTCGAACGCACCGCGCGGTTCGCGGCCGAGCAGCTCGGCTACTCGCTCGCGATCGCTGCCGACCGGCTCGCCCATCAGCTCCGGCGGCGGAGGAAGAACAAGATGACGAGGAGCGCAGCGACAGCGGGTGCCGCGCGCTTCAGGATCGAGCTTCCGCTGACGTCCATCAGGTCGATCGGGTCCGCAGCGGGACCGTTGATCTTGCGGACGTTCTCATCGGGTTCGGCTGCTCCGGTGTCCGGAGCGGCAGCTGGTTCGGCCGGCACGTCCTCAGCGGGGGCTTCCTCCGCTGGGGCGGTCGCTCCGTCCTCATCGATCATCGTGTTGAGGTTGTCGGCGAACTGGTCGATCAACTTGGTACTCACGTCGCCGAGGATGCCTCGTCCGAATTGCGCGACCTTGCCGGTGATGTGCAGGTCCGTTGTGACGACCACCTTCGTGCTGGTGGGGGACAGGCTCTCGGCGTGTGCGGTGATGTCAGCAGAAGCGTTGCCGCGCCCGCCGGTGTCGCGACCCTTGCCTTTGAGCACGGTGCGGTAGTTCTCGTCGTCCTTCTCCACGAAGTGAGCGTCGCCCTTGAACTGCGTCGAGATCGCGCCGAGCTTGACCTTGACCACGCCGCGATACACCTCGCCTCGTTCCGGATCTTGGGCGATCTCCTGCAATTCGGCGCCAGGCAGACACGGAGCGATCTTCTCGACGTTCGTAATGATCGGCCAGGCCTCGTCAATCGGTCGATTGACGGTGAACTCGTTGTTCAGTTGCTCTGCCATCTCGTCAGATCCTCCACGGTATCGATGTCGTTCGGTGAACCTGTGCACGGTACTTCAACCACGAGGTCCGGACGAAGACGCATCAGGCCCCGCGCCCCTTCGTCGCCGCTTCGTTCCAGCATTTCCCAGACGCTGCGGTGCAGCGCGACGGGGTTGGCCCGGCGTCCGTCGTACGTTGCAACAGCGATTGCAGCGCCGGCGGTCGCGGCCTCGGCCACTGCGCGCCATGCGCTTGCCTCGATCCCGGGTTGGTCGGCAAGGCCGATCACCACGACGTGTGCATCGTCGTGATCGGCCGACGTGATGCCGGCTCGTACCGAGGTCATCTGGCCGCGCTCCCAGTCGTCGTTGTGAACGATGCGCACGTCGACGCGGCCGGCGAGGCCGAGATCGTCGGCATTCAGGCGCCCGGTGACCACGGTGACACGGCCGATGTCGGCGTCGACCGCCGCAGCGAGTGAGCGAGCGATCACCGTCTCAGGTGGTCGTGTACGGTCTCTTGACAGCTCGGCGGTCAACTTGTGACCGACGTCACGGAACCGGGATCCGCTCCCTCCAGCGAGCAACACCGGGACGACGACCGCCTTGGTGTCTGGCGCATCGTCCCAGGTCACGAGGCCGCGCGGTCGGAATCGTGTGACGACATGTGTGTAGTTTGCATGACGAAAAGAGCAACGAGATGTCGGTCGGATGTCGAAGTTTAGACATTCCGACTGAAGTGTTTCGGTTTCGTGACGATACGTTACCCGTCCGTCACGAACTGTCGTGATGACGAGATCAGGCCGCACTGCTGCGTCAACCGATCTCCTGCCGAACGGTTTCTTTCTCGACATGCCTCACTCCCTCACCCTGTCTTCCCGTCTGCGCCACCGAGCGCGCATCGGCGCACTCATCGTGGCGTCGTTCGGCTCGTTCGTCGCCGTCACCGCGGTCGACGCCGGCACGGTCGCTGCCGAGTCAGCCGAGCTGCCTGTCAACCAGCTCGCTCCCGAGATCACCACCGCCGCATCTGCAGCTGTTGCCGCACTCGATGCCTACAACGCCACGGGGTCGGTCGAAGACGAGCGCACCCTTGCCTGGCACCGAGCGATCACCGCCCGCTACACCGCACGGCAGCTCGGCTACGACGAACTCGCGATGGTCGATGCGTGGAGCAGCGCTCCGATCGGCCACCAGCGGGCTGTGCTCGGAGCACTCACGCAGGTCGGCGTGCCATACCGCACGAACACCAGCGTCGAAGGCGAAGGCTTCGATTGCTCGGGACTCACCTACTACGCGTGGCAGGGCTCCGGCGTCGAGCTGTTCCGCCAGAGTGGATCGCAGATCTCCGAAGCCAAGACGCTTCCCCGCGAGTCGGCCAAGGCCGGGGACCTGGTGCACTACCCGGGACACGTCATGCTCTACCTCGGAGTCGGCGACGCCATCCTGCACTCGGTGAATACGGGTCGGACCGTCGAAATCGACACGATCAGCCGCGACAGCGTCACCTTCGGCGACCCGACCGTCTCCTCCTGAGGACACCGAAGCCTGCTGAGGCCGTCATGCTCAGCGGCTCAGAGCAGTCGACGATCGGCTGCCCAGCGCGCCAGCTCGTTGCGGTTCGACAGCTGAAGCTTGCGCAACACCGCACTGGCGTGGGATTCGACGGTCTTGATGGAGATCGTCAACCGGCGGGCGATCTCCTTGTACGCGAAACCACGGGCCAGCAGGCGCATCACTTCGCGCTCTCGCGGGGTGAGTTGATCGAGGTCCGGGTCGGCCTCGGGAAGCGTGAGTTGCCCGGCGAACGCATCCAGCACGAACCCGGCGAGTTGCGGTGAGAACACCGCATCGCCCTCGGCGACCCGCGTGACGGCATCGATGACCTGCTCGGCATCGCTCGCCTTCGTGAGGTAGCCCCGTGCGCCAGCGCGGATCACCGAGATGACGTCCTCGGCTTCGTCTGACACCGAAAGCGCCAGGAAGGACGTGGTGACCCCTCGGGCGAGGGTTTGGGCGATCACGTCGACAGCGGTGCCGCTTGGCAGGTGCACGTCGCACACCACGACGTCTGGGCGAGACGTGGCGATCATCTCGCTGGCATCGGGCACGTCATCGGCTTCGCCGACGATCTCGAAGTGCGTCGACAAGGTGCTGCGCAGGCCGGCGCGCAGCAGATCGTGGTCGTCGACCAGGGCGACGCGGATCATCGAGCGACCTTGCCTGCGTCCGAGACCCTGAGCGGGAGGGACAACTCGACTTCGGTTCCCCGTCCGAGCTCGGATGTCACGGTCGCCGTGCCACCGGCACGGCGCATCCGTCCGACGATCGACTCGGCGACTCCGCGCCGATCGCTGGCGACGTCGTCGGGGTCGAAGCCCGACCCTTCATCACGGACGAACACTTCGACCACGTCCACGCCACGGTCGGCGAACACGCTGATCTGATCGGCGCCCGAATGGCGTGCTGCGTTGAACATCGCTTCTCGGGTTGCGTCGATCAACGGAGCGACGTCCTCTGCATCGAGGTCGTCGGTATCGCCGACCACCACGATGTCGAACACGGCGTCGGTGTGTTGTTCGACGTCGGCCGCTGCCTGTTCGAGCGCCGGTCGAAGCCGGTGGCCTTCGTCGTCGCTCGATGGCCGGTTGTACAGCCATCCTCTGAGTTCGCGTTCCTGGCGCCGAGCGAGCCGTCGTGTGCTCACCGGGTCGTCGCACTGCTGTTGGATGAGTGTCAGGGTCTGAAGCACCGAATCGTGGAGGTGGGCGTTGATCCGCGCCCGCTCGTCCGACCGGGTTCGCTCCAGCCGCTCCGAGTCGAGGTCGCGGCTCATGCGCACAACGGACGGTGCAGCAACGATCGCCACACCGCCTGCGACCGTCACGAGAACGATCAGCGCAAGCACCGCATCGACGACCTCGATCCGACTGAACGCAAACGTGGCGATGCCTGCGATCGCGACCACGACGCCGGCCACGACGCGAACCACGACGATGCTGCCGTCCTCGCCTGACCGCGTCCAGGCGATCAACATTCCTGACAAGACGAATCCGACCGGCCAGACCACGAGGGCGAACACCGAGCCCGTGAGCGGCAGGAGTCCGACCATCAGACCCACCGTGATGAGCGCTACTGCGGCCACCCGGTGAGATGGCGTCGCAGCCTTCGGGCGAGGCACATAGCGGCCTTCTTGGCGGGAGCTGGCAAAGGCGAGCGCAGCCCAGGCCACTGCGTAGAGCACGAGGCCCCACCCGCCGACGACAGCGAGTGCCACGAAGGCCACCCGAATCACGACGGATTGGACTCCGATCTCGCGCGCAATCGCTGCAGCAACTCCGCCGACCCATCGAGCATCGCGGTCGAGTCGAGGAACCTGCCATCTCGGTGCCGCGACGGCCGACGGTGGGAACGGCGGCGACTGCATCGGCACAGCATGACATGCGGACTGTCGAGTCCGCATCGGGGACCTACCCTGAGATGACCCTGAGATCGGTGTCAGGGGTCAGGGTGCGATCCGTGAAAGTCCCAATGGTGGGCGCCGGCTGCGGTGCAGAAGATGGATCGCATGACCAACGAACATGACATCGACGCCCACAACGACGACAACGAGACGGGAGGAGCGACGACCACCATGGATCCGGAGAGCTCCTCCAGTGAGCCGCCGCCACCGGCGTCACCGCCTCCTCCCGGCTCGACCCCGCCGCCGGCCGGGGGTGTGCCGCCACGCATGCGACCGTCCCAACCGAACGGGCTCACTCGAGATCCGTACAGCGCGCTCGGCGGCGTTGCTTCGGGCATTGCGCACCGATACGGACTGAGCACGGCGCTCGTCCGGCTCGTGTTCGTCGTGGTGCTGCTCGCGACGTTCTTCTTCGCCCTTCCGGTCTATCTCGCAGCGTGGGCGATCATCCCCAGAGCGAGAGTGTGGCCGCCAGAAGCACTGCGGTTGCCCGGACAGAAGTTCTCCAGCCGTGATCTCGGCGTGATCGCCCTGATCGGCGGGCTCGTTGCCTTCCTGATCTTCGGCGTTGACGGCGTCGGGTCGGTGCTCGTGGCGCTGGCCTTCGTGACCGCAGGTGTCGCGCTGCTGTTGCAGCACGAGCGCAACCCCGCGCCACCGGCACCAGACGCTGTCGTCGCTTCGTATGACGCAGCGCCCCCGACGGCGCCAGTTGGGCAACCCGTGCCGCCTCGCAGCGCAAAGCGGAAGTGGTTCCTCGGGCTGGGGATCGGTGCGGTCGTGCTGTTCTTCGCGTCGATCATCGCGGTGCCGTTCGCGATATTCGCCTGGGGGGATCTCGACGTCGATTTCGATTCGGGGACCTTCGACTTCCGTTTCGACGACGACCTCGCGTTGATCGATATCGAAGCCACTGACCTCGACGACCTCCCGGAGCCGATCGACGCTCAGGCCGGTGACATCAGCATCGACCTGTCCGGCATCGACCTCTCCGAGTTCGAAGCACTGGACGAGCCAGCGGTGCTCGACATCGAACTCGGGACGGGCGATGTGGACATCGTGCTCCCCGAAGGACTCGAGTACACGATCGACGCGGATGTCGCCAACGGAGACATCGACACCGACCTCGATGGCGTGTCGCCGACGGTCGACCGTTCGAATCGCGGCGAGGTGGTCACCGTCTCGAATGGCGAAGCGGACTTCGATCTGCGTATCGACCTGCGTCGCGGTGACATCAACATCGAGACCGACAGCTGATCACACGGTCGAAAAGGCCTCGCGTCACCCGCGAAATCGGCCCGTTCCGGGCCGCACTACTGTCGGAGCATGGCTGAAGCAGTCCGTGTGATGCTTGAGACAGGTCGCAAGAAGCGGGTGGTCGCGAGTGCCTTCGATTGGCCTGGATGGGACCGCAGTGCCAAGTTGGGTGAGGACGCGGTCGAGGTGCTGGAGACCTATCGGGACCGATTCGCCAGGGTCGCCGAACGGGCCGGTTACGGAGCCGAGTTCGCTCGACTGGGTGAGCTCGACGTGGTCGAGCAGGTCGAGGGCATCGGCATGACGGACTACTACGGGGTCTCGGGCCGAACGGCTTCGGCGGAACTCGACCCGATGACCGACGCCGACTTCGAGCGCAAGGTCGCTCTGCTGAGGGCGTCGTGGAGCATCTTCGACGACACAGCGGAGCGCGTGTCCGATGAGCTCCGCAAAGGCCCTCGCGGAGGAGGCAGAGAGAAGGAGCGGATCATCCGACACGCGAACGGTGCAGAAATCGACGAGTTCGCGAAGAAGGTCGGCGTCAAGGTGCCGTTGGAGACCAGAGATGACCCGGAGGCCCTCGCGATCTATCGCGAGGAATTCGCAGCGGCGATCCGTGACCACCACGATCGGGGAGCACCGGCACGATCGTGGGCGCTGCAATTCCTCATCCGACGCTGCGCGTGGCACATGCTCGACCACGCGTGGGAACTCGAGGACCGGGATCTCACTCCCGATCGCTAGTTCACGAGTGGATCGGTCCCGATGAGTCCTTCAAGCTGGGGACGCCTTTGCCGGTGCGCGCTGCGATGATCTCGGCGCAGATACTCACAGCGGTCTCCTCGGGCGTCCGAGCGCCCAGATCGAGCCCGATCGGCGACATCAGGCGATCGAGCCCCGCTTGGTCCACGCCGACCTCGGCAAGTCGTTGCATCCGCTTGTCATGGGTCTTGCGACTGCCCATCACGCCGATGTAGCCGACGCGAGTCGCCAACGCTCCCTGCACCGCTGGCACGTCGAACTTCGGGTCGTGAGTGAGGATGCAGACAGCGTCACGCGGACCCAACTCGCCGCCCAGTTCGTCGAAGATCGGGGTCGGCCAGGTGACCCGGACTGCGTCGGCCATCGGGAACCGGCGCTTGGTGGCAAACACCTCGCGGGCATCGCACACGGTGACGCGGTAGCCGAGCACTTTGGCGACACGAGCGAGCGCAGCGGTGAAGTCGACCGCCCCGAAGATCCACATCTGCGGAGGTGGTGCGTGCGACTCGACGAAGACTCGAATCGTCGGCTGGTCGACCAGGTCCTCAGGCGTGGTCTGCCCCTCGGGTCCATAGGAACGCACGCCAGATCGAGCAGCTTCCAACTCGGCGATGGCATCGCGCGCGACGACGCGATCCAGCTCGGGGTGGCCCAGCGAGCCGAGGGGCTCCGCCCCGTCGGTCGTGACGAGCAGTTTGGCGCCGACGCTGATGTCTCCGATCGCACCTTCGATCACGGTTGCCAGAGCAACCGGTTCTTCGGTGCGCAAGAGTTCGGCATATCGATCGAACACCGGCGAATCGGGAGGCGTCGAGCTCACCAGGCCAGTTCCTCGATGAAGAGATGGATCGTTCCACCGCACGTCAACCCGACAGCGAACGCCTCGTCGTCGGAGTAGCCGAACGTGACGACACGAGGCTCCGTCGAGCCGTCGAGGATCGACAGGGCTTCGCCGACCACGGCGCCTTCGACGCATCCGCCGCTCACGCTGCCAGCGACCTCACCGGACTCGGTCACCGCCATGGCGGCGCCGGGCAGTCGCGGACCCGACCCTTCGATGTCGACGACTCGCGCAACGGCGATTCGCTCACCGGCGCGCTGCCATCGGTCGATGTCGTTCAACAGTTCCTTCATCGTGTCCCCATTCTGTCGAGCGCGGTCGTCGCCGCCTCGCACCGTTCACCACTCATTCGCTGATCACGCGGCACAACTCTTCCATCGCCGAGACCGAATGGCCCTCGACGAACGCATCGAGGTGGGGGAGCGCAGCTGCCATTCCCCGTGCCAACGGTGCATACCCAGGGGTGACCTTCAGCGGGTTCACCCACACCAGCCGATGCGTGACGCGATGGAGGCGTTCCATCTGCGCATCCAGAACCTCGGGATCGCCGCGGTCCCAGCCGTCGGAGAGCACGACCACGATCGAGTTACGCGCCAGCCCGCGAACGCCCCACTCGTCGTTGAACTCCCGCAGCCCGTCACCGAGCCGAGTGCCGCCACTCCAGTCGATGACCCGCTCGGACGCCGCGGCGAGTGCGACGTCGGGGTCGCGGCTGTCGAGCTCGCGCGTGATGCGTGTGAGTCGCGTGCCCAAGGCGAACGCTTCGACCTTCTGGCGGCCGGCCACCGCCGCGTGGACGAACCGCAGCAGGGCTCGCGCATAAGGCTCCATCGAGCCGCTGACGTCGAGCAGCAGCACCAAGCGCCGCAACCGGGTGCGTGGCTGGCGGTGGTGTCGCTCGATCGGTTCGCCGCCCGAGCGGATCGCCGCCTGCATCGTGCGCCTGATATCGGGGCGGGTGGTCTGGCGTGCCGAGGGCCCGAGGCGCAGCGAGGCCCGCGGTGACCCCACGAGCCGCAGGTTCGACATCAACTCCTGAGCGAGCACGAGCTCGTCGGAGCTGTACTGAGCGAAATCCTTGTGGCGAAGCACTTCGGTGGTCGAGAAGCGCAGCTCGATGGTCGGGTCGTCGTTCGCGTCGGCGGTCTCCGGACCGTCGTCGCTCTCGTCGTCTTCGGCATCGACAGCAATGGTGATCGAGAGCGGGTCGTCCTCTTCGGCGTCTTCGCCCGTCGAGCGGCGATGTTCGAAGAACACCTTGAACGCTCGGTCGAACACCTCGATGTCTTCGGGGCGACGAGCCAGCGTTGCGCGACCGGACCAGTAGACGCCGTCGCGATCGTCCAGACCGACAGCGCAGAGTGCTTCGGCAAACGTGTGCGTGCAGCTCGTGGGCACCTTCATGCCGGCACCTCGCAGCACACGGGTGAACGCCACAGCGATTTCAGCCGAGTCGCTGCGTTGCGGTGTCGACCGGTCAGCAGTCGATGGAGGCGCCCAATTCATCGGGTTGCTCCCACACGAGTCACCCGTGCATCAGCCCCTTCTCGAAGGCTTGTTTCACGACCGCGGCGACGCCGTGCTGGTCGACTCGCTGATGGTCTTCTCGATACTTGAGCACTGTGCCGAGCGTGTTCGTCACCAGCGTGTCGTCGAGCTTGGTTGCGCCGAGCTTGCCGAGCGCCGCGGCCCAGTCGATGGTCTCGGCGACCCCGGGTGGCTTGTAGAGATTGAGGTCGCGCATGGCCTCAACGGCGGCGGCGACCTGACGGGCGAGTCCGTCGTCGACGCCGGGGACCCGCAGCTTCACGATTTCCACTTCGCGCTCGAACCCAGGATGCTCGACCCAGTGATACAGGCATCGACGCTTCAGAGCGTCGTGCACGTCGCGGGTTCGGTTCGACGTGAGGACGACGAGTGGCGGCCGCTCGGCTCGGAACACGCCGACCTCGGGCACGGTGATCTGGAAGTCGGAGAGCACCTCGAGCAGGTACGCCTCGAACTCGTCGTCGGCTCGGTCGATCTCGTCGATGAGCAAGACAGGCGGCGGCCCTTCGACCGGCGAAATCGCTCGCAGCAGTGCGCGCTTCACCATGAACCGCTCGCCGTAGAGCTGAGCTTCGAGGTCGTCCGACGTCATCGACGCCGATTCCCCGGTCGCTTCGGTAGCGCGCAGATGCAACAGCTGGCGCGAGTAGTCCCAGTCGTACACCGCCTGGGCCACGTCGATGCCCTCGTAGCACTGGAGGCGGATCAGTTCGCCGCCGGTCATCGAAGCGAGCGCCTTGGCCAATTCGGTCTTGCCAACGCCGGCTTCGCCTTCGAGTAGCAACGGGCGCTGCAACGTCATCGCCAGGAACACGGCGGTGGAGATGCCCTCGTCGGGGAGGTAGCCCTGCGCTGCCAAGGAGGTGCTGACGGTGTTCACATCGCTCGACGTCACCGTGCCGAGACTACAGACCCGATGGGGCGCGCTCCCTGTGCAGCGATGAGCCGTGTCCCCCGAACCGGGTCGTGCGAACGTGTCACCTTCGCCTACTCAGAGCAACGAGCAGCGGGAGCGCGCATGAGCGAACACGACCGACACCGACGAACCACCGCAGACCGAGCGAGAGACGTCGCGCTCGGCGTGACCTCCGTCGTGGTGCTGACGATGGTCGTCATCCCCGCCGCCGCGGATGCGGCGCGATCCGTCGAGGCCTCCGGCCGCATCGACTCCGCAGCCGTTGTTTCAGCACCAGCGGAACGGGTCGACCCGCCGACCACCCCCACCGGCTCGACCCCGTCGGCCACCTTGCCGCCACCCGACGTGCCGACCGACCTGGTGACGGGGTTCGACGCCACACCGCCGTCGCCAACGTGGACTCGGCCTGCGCTCTTCGTTTCGTCTCCCGATCCTGCCTATGGCTCACTGGTTCGCCGAATGACCTCGGCAGACGGGACCCGGTTCGACCGCAACACCTACAGCCGCCGTCAGGCCGAAAACGCGGACGGCACCATGTTCTTCACGTATCACGGCGACGCCGTGTACCGGGTGTACGACCGAGCGTCAGGCGACCTCATCCGCATTCTCGACATCCACCCCGACTCCGAACCGCAGTGGCATCCGACCGACCCAGACGCGATCAGACACATCGCGGGCTCGAACTCCTACGTCGGCGACCTCACGTACCTCGAGACCAGCGTCGGGAGCGGCCAACAGCGAACGATTGCTGACTTGACGACGCGAGTGCAGGCGGTGTTCCCGGCAGCGCTGTATCTCGCCGACAAGGCCGAGGGTTCGCCCAGCGCTGACGGGAACCGACTCGCATGGATGGTCCACGACGGCAACGAAGATGCCATCGGCATCGTGAGCTACGACCTCGCCGACGACGAGATCTTGGGGACGGCGACGCTCGACCCGACCGCAGGTCGTCTGGACTGGGTGTCTGCGTCGCCGACCGGTGAGTACGTGATGGCGGGCTACGTCGATGCGACCGTCGTGCTCGACGCTGACCTCACGCGGCCACGTCGGATCAACGACAAGGCCGACCACAGCGACATCGCACTCACCGCCGCTGGCCGCGACGCATACGTGTACATCGACTTCAGCGCCGGTGCGGACGGTGGTTGGCTGATGTCGGTCGAGCTCGACACACTCGCTCGAACGAGACTGTTCGACCTCTACGACGACGCGAACACGAGCGTCCACGTGTCGGGCAAGGGGTACGACCGGCCCGGCTGGGTCGTGGTCTCCACGTACAACTGCAAGGTCCCCGGCGCCTGGTCGTGCGAAAAGGTGTTCGCGGTGGAGTTGGCGACGGGCTTGATCGTGCATCTGGCCCACACGTACAACTGTGGCGACAACTACTGGACCGAGACGCATGCTGTCGTGAACCGATCCTTCACTCGCGTGTTCTTCAACTCTGATGCGGGGTCGTGCGGCATCGACGCTGAGGTCTACGAGATCGAGGTGCCGCCGCTCCCGTGACGCCAGCCGGGCAGGGGAGAGCCGGTGCGGGACCTCAGTCGGGGAGCGAGATCAGGTACGTGTCGACGGCGTCGGCACCGAAGTTCGAACTGAACACCACGCTCGATCCGTCGGGAGCGATGGCGACGTACGGGGTCGACCAATTGCCGAATTCGTCAGCGTCGAACATCCGGTGATGGGCGAGCCGGAACGTCGTGTCGTTCGCCAGGTCGATCACCAGTACCTCATCGTCGAGCGTGCCCGGCTCGCTTGCTTCGGGAGAGGTGATGATCGCGACGAGCGTCGAGTCGGCGCCGCCTGCCACGCCGATGGTGGTGCCCGTCGGTGGGTACGGGTATCCGGTCGCTTGGCCGGTGATGACCTGCTGCTCTCCCGTGTCGAGGTCGATCTTGACGGCCGTGCCGATCAGGTCGCCGTCGGCGTCATCGAACACGGTGGCCACGAGGACATCTCGACCCTCGTCGTCGAGTGCGAGCGCCGCTGCGGACACCTCGACATCGACGACGACGCCGGTCGGTTCGAGGCCGGCGTCGAGGACGATGATCTCGTCGTCGTCGACGAGCACGAATCCGCGTCCTGAGGACATCGTCAGAGGAGTGTCGACGGTGCCGTTCGTCGACGTCAGCGCAGGCCGCCGTGCGGTGACGGTGCGCGTCGCCGTGTCGTACGCGATCCAGTCGACGGTGTCACCGGTGCGACACGCGATCGCCATCAGCGAGTTTCGCCCTGCCGATGCACCGGCGACGTCGCCGAAGTCGGCTGCGTCGCACTCGCCGGGTATCGGATGCACGGTTGTGTCACCGCCCACTTCCACCTCGACGAACGCCGCAAGCGATGAGTCCAGGTATCGAAGCAGGTTCGGGTCGGTTGCGTCCCAGGCGATGTCTTCGATGTCCGTCGCTGAAGACAGATCCAGTGTGTCGACGATCTCACCGGAGGTGGGGTCGACGATGATGTGGCCCGGTGCGACGACGCCGGTGCGGTACAGCAAGAGCAAGCTGCCGTCGGCGTTGTACACCTGTGACGTCGACGACGCTGGTGCGATCACCGCGCCGGTTTCGGCGTCGGAGAGCTTCGTGACGGTCGTTCCGAAGTCTGGTTCGGTGAACGCGTCACCACGAGCGACGGGTGCGATCGGCGTGAGCGGTCGTGGTTCGAGGTCACTCACGAGCGGAGCGATCGGGTCGGCCGGTGGAAGCGGCGTCGCGGCAGACGTCGAAGGTGATGTCGCCGGCACGGTGGAGCCTGTCGTGCTGGCCGGCGGCGTGCTGGCCGGCTCGGTGAGCACGATGTCGTCGGCTGGGCGGCGAGCGACAAGGAATGCGCCGACGGCGAAGACGGCCACCAGCACCGCCGCAGCGACAAGCGGGATCGCCGAGCGGTCGCGATTCCGTGCCTGCTTAGCGGCGGGACGGCCGTCGACGAGATGGGGTACCTCGATTCCATCGACCTCGCGGCGCAGCGATTCGGCCGCTGCTGACAGGCGGCGATCCAGCTCGTCCATCACGCCTGCCCTTCCAGCTGGGTACGAAGTGTCGAGCGGCCGCGAGTCAGGTGTGTCTTGACGGACTCGGTGCCGATCTCGAGCACCCGCGCGATTTCTTCGTTGGCGAGGTCATCCCAGTACCGCAGCGCGAGAACCTGGGCTTGACGTCGGGGGAGTGCTCGAACGAGATCCCACATCTCCCGATCGGATACGGGAATGTCGAGGTCGGGCGAAGGGCGTGAGCGAAGCCGCACCAACAGCTTCGCCTCGGTCGTCCGTCGCCGCCCTCTCGACGTGGCCGAGTTGGCGAGCACGCGCCGAGTCCATGCGAGTGGGTCGTCGTAGGAGCTGAGGCGGTTCCAGTTGTCGTGAACTTTGACGAACGCCTCTTGAACGAGTTCCTCGGCGACTCCCTTGTCTCCGCACAACACGATCCCGAGGCCGACCAGCGTCCGGTAGTGGGCCCGATAGAAGGTGTCGAAGTCGCTGCCGGCGGGGTCGTTCAAGGGCGCGACGGCAGTGGGTTGCCCAACGCTTTGGTCAGAGGTGGTGGGAGATCGACGAATCGTCATCGCAGCGGACACACGATGACACGTTCGAGCGGTCTCTCGCGGGGGACGCGCTGCTGAAGTGAATTGCGAACTGCTCGGTCAGCCTGCGCCGCGAGCTTCGATGATCTCGGTGACGACGTTGTAGGGCCAACCGTCGGGAAGATCTGTCGGCAGGTCGGGAAGCGGGAGGATCGATGACCGTTCCTCACCCATTTCGACGTAACCGAAGTCCTCGCGAGCGGCTTCGCGGATCCCGTCGGCGGTTTCGAGACGGTTCGTCTCGGCTTCGAGCTCCGCATTCACGCGCTGCAGTTCGTCGAGTTGGGCTTGGCGTTGATCGATGTCCACGGACTGGTCTTGCCACGTGGGGATCGGAAGCACGAAGACGGCAAAGGCGATCGCGCCGACGATGCCCAGCGCAAAGATGCCCATGAATGCTGCGACGCGAGGCCGGCGCGAAATCCGTTTGTCCACCGGGATCGGCCGCGTGAAGTCGCCGAGCCGAGAACGACCTTCGTCAGCGGCCTTGACGCCCGCAGGGCGCGGGATCGAGGTGGTTTTCGAACGGGGCACAGCAGTCATTGTGGCAGCACGGTGCAAGGTTTGGCGGTCATTCGCGACAATCGACCTCACGTCAAGGGTGAGGTGGAGGGTCGAGTGTCAGTGGTTGCTGACTTCGCCCGAGGTGCGGTCGTGGAGGTCGGCGGCGTGAGGGTTGAGCCCCACGATGTGTGCGTCGATGCCACGTTCGGCGAATTTCGCCACGACGGCGTCCAACGCGACGATCGCTGAGGTGTCCCACACGCGGGCGTCGGTGAGGTCGATCTCGACCCGCTTGACCTTGACCGAGTCGTAGTCGAAGGCATGGACCAAGTCGTTGGTCGACGCAAAGAAGAGCTGCCCGGTGACGGCGTAGAGCCGCTCGTGGTTGTCGGGGTCGACGACGCTGGTGACGTTCACGAGGTGCGATACGTGGCGCACGAAGAAGATCGCCGAGAGCAGCACACCTGCGGCCACGCCGTAGGCGAGGTTGTGGGTGATGACCACGATCGCAACGGTGGTGATCATCACTGCCGTTTCGGTCTTGGGCATCTTCTTGAGGGTGGACGGCGCGATGCTCTTCCAGTTGAACGTCCCGATCGAGACCATGATCATCACGGCGACGAGCGCCGCCATCGGGATCCGAGCGACGAGGTCGCCGAGCGCCAGGATGAGAATGAGCAAGAAGACGCCCGATGCAAGCGTCGAGAGGCGGGTGCGCCCACCGGAGCGATGGTTGATCATCGACTGGCCGATCATGGCGCAACCGGCCATCCCGCCGAGGAAGCCGGTGGCGATGTTCGCAACGCCCTGGCCGCGTGACTCCAGGTTCTTGTCGGAGTCCGTATCGGTCATGTCGTCGAGCAACTGCGCCGTGAGCAATGACTCGAGGAGGCCGACGAACGTCAACGTGAGAGCGAATGGGAAGATGATCCCGAGCGTCTCCAAGGTGAACGGCACGTCGGGCAGCGCGAAGAACGGGAGCGTGTCGGGCAGTTCTCCCATGTCTCCGACGTTGGGGAGCGTCCAATCCATGGCGATGGCCGAACCGGCGATCACGGCGATGGCGACGAGAGGCGACGGAACCGCTTTGAAGATGCGAGGAAGGCCGTAGATGATCGCGAGACCCACGAGGATCACGACGATGTTCATGAACAGCTCGCGGTCGCGAACAGCGGAGGTTTCATCCGAGAGCAAGATGTGCGGCATCTGCGCCATGAAGATCAGGATCGCGAGCGCATTGACGAAGCCGAGCATCACCGTTCTCGGAACGAATCGCATCAAGGCCCCGATACCGAGCGCCCCGAAAAGGATCTGCATCGCTCCAGCGAGAATCGTCGCAGCGAAGAGATAGCCGATGCCGTAGTCGGCAACGAGCGGCACGACCACGAGCGCCATGGCTCCGGTCGCGGCGGAGATCATGCCCATCCGGCCGCCGGTCATCGAGATGATGATCGCGATCGAGAACGAGGCGTACAGGCCCACCTTGGGGTCGACGCCGGCGATGATCGAGAACGAGATCGCTTCGGGGATCAACGCGAGCGCCACCACGAGACCGGACAAGATGTCGGCTTTCGGGTTCGAGAACCACGCGCTCTTCTGAAGCACGTGTGAGCGGTCTCGATCCTGAGACTCCTCAGGGTTCGCGAACTCGGGCATGGACGAGTCGGTCACAGACATGTTGGTTGCACCTTTTCCCTGTCGGGGTCTCGGACGTTCCGGACCACCGACCTGGTGGGCCACGCATCACGACGCCGAACATTGGGGGCGCCTGCTCCGACATCTCTTCATCGGCAGCGAGACCAAGGTACGAGAGTGATCTCGTGAATTCGTGCAATGTCGCATGTGTCACGCCCGAGCCGACGGGTCGGCTGGAGGCGATGACCTGAGCCTGCGGGGTTCAGGCGTCGCGGATGGCGCCGACGAGTCCGTCAGCGTCGAGCCCGTAGCGAGCGTGGATGTTGTTCGCCTTGGGGTCATGAGGGTGGAACTTCGTCGGCAGCCCGAGCGGCGTCACCGGAACCGAGCCGTCGATCTCGCAGACCTCGGTCGCAATCGCCATACCGATCCCGCCGTCGCGAATACCGTCCTCGATCGTGATGACGGCTCGGTGTGCGGCTGCATCGGCGATCATCGCAGGGTCGAGCGGTGCGCAGCAGCGTGCGTCCCACACCGTCACGGCTGGACCGCCGTCATCGGCCAACACGCGTGCGGCCTTCTCAGCGGTCTCGAGCATCTTGCCGATCGCGATCACGCACACTGCGTCGCCGGGGTCGGACGCGGCGACGACCTTGCGGCCCAGGGTGCCAACGCCGACTTCGTGCTCGGTGACCTGACGCGCTGCGCCTCGGGGATAGCGAATGACGACCGGACCCTCGTCTGCGAGCGCCGGAGCGTCGTGCAACATCTGCGTGAGCTCCTGGGCGCTCGACGGTACGAGGACCCGCATCCCGGGCACCTTCGACAGGAGCGCCATGTCGTAGACGCCGTGATGGCTGGCACCGTCCGGGCCGGTCAGCCCAGCACGGTCGAGACAGAAGATCACCGGCAGGCGGTGCATCGCAACGTCGTAGACCACCTGGTCCCAGGCTCGGTTGAGGAACGTGGAGTAGATGGCGACGACCGGGCGCAGGCCGCCCATTGCCATGCCAGCAGCGCTGGTGACGGCGTGCTGTTCGGCGATACCCACGTCGAAGAAGCGGTCGGGGAAACGTTCCTGGAACGGGATCAGCCCGGTGGGGCCCGGCATCGCCGCCGTGATCGCCACCAGACGCGGGTCGGCTTCGGCCTCTTTGACGATCGCATCGGCGAACGCCTGCGTGTAGCCCGTAGCGACAGCTTTCGGGGGTCCGACGGCAGGGTCGAACACCGGGGCGTCGTGGAGGTTCTTTTCGTCGTCGTCTTCGGCGGGTGAGTAACCGCGGCCCTTCTGCGTGAGCATGTGGACCACGATCGGGCCTTCTTCGGACAGCTCGATGGCGTTGTGGAGCGCCTCTTCCATCTCCGCGACGTTGTGACCGTCGAACGGGCCGACGTAACGCGTCCCGAGCGCTTCGAAGAACGACGGCGGTTGCAGAAACTCGCGCACCCCGGCCTTGAATGCATCCATGGCGGATCCGGCCTGGTTGCCGACGACGGGCAGACCCTGAAGGAAGTCCTCGATCCTGCGCTGGCGACGCACGTACACCGGATTCTGGCGGATGTCGGTGAGCGCGTGGGAGAGCTTGCCCGTCACCCGGTCCGTGATGGTCGGACGCTCGATCGACGGGTGATTCTCCTGTTCGTCGTGGCCCTGGGAGTTCGCCGACAGGTTCGAGATCGTCGGCGCGTACGACCGCCCGTTGTCGTTGAGGATGACGATCACACCGCGGCGGTGGTGGCCCATGTTGTTGAGCGCCTCGTAGGCCATGCCGCCGGTCATGGCACCGTCGCCGATCACTGCGACGACGTGGCGGCGGTCGTTGGTGCCGAGATCGCGTGCCGCAGCGATGCCGTCGGCGTACGACAGCACGGTCGAGGCGTGGCTGTTCTCGATGAGATCGTGCTCGGACTCTTCCCGGCTGGGGTAGCCCGACAAGCCTCCGGCCTGGCGCAACGTCTCGAATTGGGACTGGCGACCGGTCACGATCTTGTGGACGTAGGCCTGATGGCCCGTGTCCCACAGAATCGCGTCTTTCGGTGACTCGAAGACGCGGTGCAGCGCCAGGGTCAGCTCGACCGCACCCAGGTTGGATCCCAGGTGTCCGCCGACTTCGGAAACGGCACCGACGATGAAGTCGCGGATCTCCCCGGCGAGATCTCCGAGTTGATCATGGTCGAGCGTCCGCAGGTCACTGGGTTGACGGATGCGCTCGAGGTACATACAAGCGCAACGCTACTCCTCACGATCGCCGCGGTCACTGCGAGCGCAGATCAGCCGGCGTCGACGCGGCCGAGTCGGTAGACCGTCACGTGATGATCGGCGTCCCCGTCGAACGGCGTGCCTCCCATGTCGGCGTCTCGGCGCTCGACGCGGAACCCGGCGTTCGCGGCCATCTCGTCGAGTTCGCCAGGCGCTGCCCAGCGAATCGACCAGGGTCGGAGTCGAACACCGCCGGCCTCCGTGAATTCGACGAACTGGCCACTGGTGCGCTGTTCGTCGGGTCGATGATCGGATACCGACAGCACGACTCGGTCGACGGTCATCGATCTCACGTTCACGTCGCGACCGGCCGGCGCCTGCTCATCGGGCACGATCGCCTCGACGACGAACCTGCCACCCGGCCGCAACCGCGCAGCGACCTGGCGGAAACAACGGCGCTGAGCGTCGTCGTCGAGCAGATTGAAGATCGTGTTGTACGCGACGAGGCACGCGTCGAATGGCCCGTCGGGCAACTCGTCGACCATGTCGCCGCACACCGTTGCGACCGGGGCGTCGTCCGCCAGCGCCCGCGCGGCGAGTCTGGAGAGCATCGCCTCGCTCGAGTCGACGCCGGTGACCTCGAGGCCCGCCCGAGCCATCGGAACAGCGAGGCGGCCGGTGCCGACGCCGAGTTCGAGGACGCGGCCACCGGCTCCTGCCACCTCCACCATTCGGGTGACGGTCGCATCGACGTCGGTCACGTCGGAGTACCACTCGTCGTAGACGTCAGCGAACCCGTCTCCGTAGCTCGTCGAGTCGTAGCCGTGCATCGGCGGGCACGCTAGTACCGGCTTCGCGTCGAACGTGGAGGTCGAACGCCGGGTTCGGTGGTCGCTGTGGTGCGATGATGGGGTGATGACCGACGACGGCGGCGCCTGGGAGCGACTCGACGCGGCCGCCGCAACCCCTCGTGCGTTGAGCTCGCAGTCGGGCGTCGGAGACGGTCGTCGCGCGACGTCCTACCGCTTGCGCCGAAGTAGGGGCCCCTTGCTCGCGTCGCTCGATGGTGGCGGCTCGATCCTGCAGCGCAGGCTTCGTGACGTGATCGTCGGGGCCGCGGTGATCCTCGGACCGGCCGTGGCGCTGAACGTCTGGGTGACGATTCTCGGGTACGACCGGCTCGATCCGGACAGCTCGGCACTGCCATCGTTCATCAGCGACGACACCGGTGGCGGTATCGAGGACCTGGCGACGTGGATGTCGATCGTCTTCGTCAGCCTCGTCACCGCGGTGGTCGGCTACTTCGCAGCGCAGATTCTGCTCGGAGAACGCTTCCGCAACCCGGTCTCGTTGAGTCGAGCGCTGTCGCGCACGGCACGGCGACTCCCATCGATCGTTGCTGCGTGGGCACTCACGCACTGGTGGTACCCGATCATGGTGCTCATCGTCGTCACGGCCGATTCAGACGTGGTCGGACTCTGGGTGTTCCTGTTCATCTTCGTTGCGTGGTTCTGCTCGGCAGCAACGCTGCTGGTGATTCCGGCGATGGCCGGCGAGCGCCTGGGCCCGCTCGCCGCTGCGAAGCGCAACTGGCATCTCGTCAAGCTGCGCTACGGGCTGTGCCTCTTGTTCGTCCTGGTCGCCACCACACTCGGATCCTGCTTGCTGTTCGGAATCGCCACCCTCGTCCCGCTGCTCGAGCAATTCGGGTTCCTCGAGCTGGGCAACGCCGGTTGGATCGTGCAGAGCGTGATGGTGCAGCTCGCCGTCCTCGTCGTCGTACCGCTCATCGCTTTGGGAACTGCGCAGGCGTACCTCGAGGTCCGTCTCGATGGCGAGGGCCTCGATCTGCAGATCGACGCCGGGCGAGCGTTCGGACCGAGTGTTGACAAGGTTCGATCATGAACGCCGCAGCGCTCGCCGCTGTGTGGATCCGTGTCACGGATCCGCTCGGTCCGTCTGACATCGATCCCGATGATGCTCGCGATCGCGCGTGTGAGGTCACGAGCAGCGGGAGCATCTGCAACCCGGCTGAGCCTCCACCGCCTGAGCCGCCGCGCGATGCGCCCGACGTCGATCTCGACCCGGGTGTCGGAGCAGGCTTCTTCGGTCAGCTGTTGGTTGCGCTGTTGGTGATCGGGCTCGTGGTCGCCGTTGCCTGGCTCGTGATGCGATGGCTCGACGGATCTGGTGGATCAGCCGACGACAACGACGACGGCGAGCTGCTCGACGTTGACGAAGCGGTGGACGAGATGGTGGATGCGCGGATCGTCGACCACGAGACGCCGCCGGACCGATGGCGCCGCCTGGCCGGAGAGGCGCGTTCCGCAGGAGACCATCGAGAGGCGGTTCGTTGTCAGTACCGTGCGCTCATCGGCGACCTCGCTCGGGCGGGGTATGTAGACGAGATTCCGGGGCGGACGAGTGGCGAAGAGCGCGACCAGGTCGCAGAGATCGCGCCGCGACTCGGCGACGGCGGGCATGACGTCGCTCGCCAATTCGACGTTGCTGCCGACACGTTCGACGCCGCCTGGTTCGACGACGGCGTGGTGACCAGCGCCGACGACGAACGGTTTCTCGCTGCCGAGCGCGCCGTTCTCGACGTCGTGCTCACGGGTGCGAACAAGCGGGTGGCTCGCGACTCGACCCGAGTCGAGGTGTCGTAGTGGCACGAACAGCAACGCAGAGCACCGGCGCAAGCGGCGGCGTCAAGGCTGTCGGCGCAATGGTCTTCGTGATCGTGATGGCGTTGGTGGTGCTGTTGTTGGTGCGCGCGAGACCTGCGAGCGAACCGTATGACCCACGCTCGGGCCAACCGGACGGCGCACGAGGGCTGGTGTTGACCCTGCAGGACGCTGGGGCCGATGTCGACTCGACGTCGGATGTGCCCTCGCCTGACCAGGCGGGTTCCGCTCGGATCTTGGTCCTGGACGACCGATTGGACGACGAACAACGCAACGCGGTACTCGACTTCGCCGAGGCCGGCGGTGTCGTGGTGGTCGCCGACCCATCTTCGACACTGCACGGCGGGCCGGACGTCGACGGCGGCGCCGTCCCGATCTCCGGAGCCACGTCTGCTGCGGAGCGCCGTGATGCCGAAGCCGAACGCAACGTCGCTCCAGGTGAATGCACCATCGGCGCACTCGCCGAGCTGCGCGGTGTCTTCGTTCCGAGCGGCGTGCTCTTTCCCGTGGGTCCGGCCGAACCGCAGTGCTTTACCGACGCTCCCGGCGCAGACGGTCACGCGTTCGTGATCGCCCGAGAATTCGGTGCGGGGCTCATCGTCGGCCTCGGTGACAACGACGCCTTCGTCAACCTCTCTTTGCGGCGCGCGGACAATTCGGGCCTGATCGTTTCGCTGCTCGTCCCCACACGTGGCACCGATGTGGCATTCGTGACCGGCCGCGGCGCGAGCCCGACGGTGAGCGACGTCGGTTCTGGAGACGACACCTTGCGCGATCTCGTCCCGACTTGGGCCTGGATGTCGCTGGTGCTGGGAGCGATCGCCTTCGTCGTGTTCGCCGTGTCGCGAAGTGCCAGAGAGGGTCGGATCGTGAGCGAGCCGGTCGCGGCACCGATCGCTGGAAGTGAACTGGTTTCGGCGACCGGAAACCTGATGCAGCGCGCCGGTCATGCGTCGCGTGCGGGGTGGCTGCTGCTGTCTCGGCTGCACCGCGATCTCTGCCAGGCGCACGGCGTCGATGTCAACGCGCCCCTGGAGGACCTCGATCGCGCCGTCGCCGAACGTTCTGGGGTCGCTCAGGGAGAGACCGAACATCTGCTTCGCCGCACGGCCTCGGACACCGCTTCACTCGTTGCGCTCACCGCCGCAATCGACCAGATGCGACGGCAGGTCTTCGGTGAGCCGCTCACTTCGAACAGTACGACCGCCCCGAATGATGAAAGGGTCACGACATCATGAACCAGCCACCGGATCAACCGTTGCAGCCACCTCCACCCGCCCCGCCGAGCGACATGAGTACGGCATCTGTCGGAGAGTCAGCTGCTCGGCGGGCGGTGCTCGACGTCCGCGAGGAGGTCGGCAAGGTCATCGTCGGGCAGCAGGGAGTGCTCAGCGGGGTGATCACCGCGCTGTTGGTCAACGGGCACGTCCTGCTCGAAGGCGTTCCCGGCGTCGCCAAGACGCTGCTTGCGAAGACCCTCGCCGCAGCGTTCGACATGCAGTTCTCCCGTGTCCAGTTCACCCCGGACCTGATGCCGTCCGATGTGGTCGGTCTCTCGGTTCTGGACCAGGTGCCCGGCCAGGCGCCCACGTTCCGCTTCCGTGAGGGCCCGGTCTTCACCAACCTGCTGCTCGCCGACGAGATCAACCGGACACCGCCCAAGACGCAAGCCGCGTTGCTCGAAGCGATGGAGGAGCGACAGGTCTCGATCGAGGGAACCACGCACCCACTGCCGACCCCGTTCCTGGTGATCGCCACACAGAACCCGATCGAGTACGAAGGCACTTTCCCGTTGCCGGAGGCGCAACTCGATCGCTTCTTGTTCAAGCTCGTCGTCGGGTATCCCACGGAGGAACAGGAACACGACATGCTCGCTCGGCACCACGGTGGCATGAACCCGCACGCCACCGCCGATCTCATTCGTCCTGTTGCGTCCGCAGACGATCTCGCCGCAGCGCGACGCGAGGTCGACCGGGTCACCGTCGAGCCCGCAGTGTTGCGGTACATCGTGCAACTCGCCCGAGCCACACGAGAGTCGCCGTCGCTGCAGCTCGGGGTGTCCCCGCGCGGCATGACCTGGCTGCTTCACTCGGCCAAGGCTTGGGCATGGCTGTCCGGGCGCGGGTTCGTCACACCCGACGAGGTCAAGGCGATTGCCAAGCCGTGCCTGAGACACCGCGTGCTCGTCCGCCCCGAACTCGAACTCGAGGGGACCGCCGCCGATGCGGTGATCGACGGCCTGCTCGCGACGGTTCCGACGCCTCGCTGACGCCGAATGCTCGTGTCCACCACGCAGCGAGACGTCTGTCCGCAATGACCGCACGCCGCACTCGAAGCGTGCCGATACCGACCGGGTGGTCGGCGTTGTTGATCGCTTTGGTCGTCGTGCCGCTGGCGATCGTTCAGCCGGATCGTTGGCTGGTCATGCTGGTGGCGCTGTTAGCGATCGCAGTGGCGATGATCGTCGACTTCGCAGCAGCACCGAATCCGTCGGGCATCGACGTCGTGCGGGAGTTCCCGTCATCGCTCACGCTCGGTGAGACCGGCGACCTGCGGTGGCTCGTCCAGAATCGCACGGGTCGCTCGGTTCGCGTGAGTGTCGCTGACGCACTGTGGCCGAGCTTTCAGGCGTCTCGCCGTTCGTCGCGCTTTGCGATCGCAGCGAACCGCCAACACCGGTTTGGTGCGACGATCGCGCCGCTCCGTCGCGGTCGCTTCCCGTTCGGTGCGATCACGTTGCGCACCACTGGTCCGCTGCGGCTGGTTCATCGTCAACAGACGCGAACGGTGCCCGACACGCTCGCTGTTCTTCCGGCGTACCCGTCGCGTGACCTGATGCGCACGCGAATGCGGATCCCACTCGAAACCGGTATTCGCAGCGTCCGGACGCGAGGAACCGGTACCGACTTCGACCAGCTCCGGGAGTATCGACCGGGAGACGACATCCGTCGAGTCGACTGGGCGGCCACCGCCCGGCAACAGAAGGCGATCGTTCGCGACTATCGAGCGGAGCGGAACCAGCATGTGGTCGGACTCCTCGACAACGGTCGACTGATGGCGGGCACCGTCGGTGGTGCACCGCGCGTGGAACACGCGATGGACGCCGTCTTGGGGCTGACCCAGGTCGCGTCGCAACTGGGCGACAACGTCGGGCTCATCACGTTCGACAACCAGGTGCGCGGCATCGTCCCCTCGTCCAACAGCAAGGCGCAGTTCGCACGTGTCACCGAGGCGATGTATCTCCTCGATCCGCAGTACGACGAGAGTGCGTATCGCGTCGCGTTCACCACGGCGGCCTCGCGGTTCCGGCGGCGCTCGTTGTTCGTCGTGTTCACCGACCTCGTCGAATCTGTCGTCGTGGATTCGTTGCTGCCGGCACTGAAATCGCTGACGCGAACTCACCTGGTGATGGTGGCCGCCGTGCGTGATCCCGACGTGGCGATGTGGGCGTCGACGGCGCGCCACGACGATGCCGAGGCGTCCTATCGCTCCGCTGCTGCCGTTTCCTCGCTCGATGCTCGTGAGCGGACGATCGCATCGCTCTCGGCGTTGGGAGTCGTTGTCGTCGATGCGCGACCAGGCGAACTGGCGACAGGAGTGGTCGACAAGTATCTGGAATTGAAAGCGAAGGGGCGACTGTGAACGTGGCGGGAACGCGATGACAAAGAAGACGTTGGACCTGTGGGCAACGCAGGACGTACACGAAGGCGATCGTCTCCGTCTCTTCAGTGCGGTCGCACAGGCCGTGAAGGCAACGACGGTGCTGTACCCGGGGTGCTACGTGGATGTCGCGCCGTCCTTCGTCTTCGAATCGGTGACGTACGTCGACGTCGACAAACGGGCGGCGGGATTCTTCGGTGATGCCGACGGCGTCGCAGAGATCGTCGCAGCGCACGGCGGATTGCGTGACCCGGACGTGAGCTTCGTTCACGCCGACTACACCGATGACCTCGGATTCCCCGCCGAGGCGTTCGACCTTCTTGTTTCGCTCTATGCGGGGTTCGTCTCCGAGCACTGCACGCAGTATCTGAGGATCGGCGCCACGCTGCTGGTGAACCCGAGCCACGGCGACGCAGCTCTCGCCTCGATCGATCCTCGCTACGAACTCGCAGGCGTCGTGATCACCGCCGATGGGGACTACCGCGTCGTCACGTCGGAGCTGTGCGAGTACCTGGTTCCGAAGAAGCCGCAGTCGGTCACGGCTGATCGGTTGCACGCAAGCGGCCGCGGCATCGACTACACCCGTTCCCCGTTTGCGTACCTCTTTACGAGGGTGGCGTAGGCATCGGCGACTCAGCGGCCGCGGAGGGCGTCGACGATCGGAGCGAAGCCCTCCACGTCGCGGACCACGACGTGGGAGATGCCGAGTGTCTCTCGGAGGCGTTCGAGCTTGTCGACGATCTTTTCGATGGAACCGCTGAGAGCGAATGGGGTCTCCTCGACGACGTCCGTCTCCAGCCCGAACCGGCCAGCGAGCTCCTCGGAGCTCGGTGAGTCCGCTCCGACGGAGGTGAATTGAACGAGCAGGGACCGCTCGATTGATCGGTCGCCACTCGCCTGGGTCAGCCACGCGGCGCGTTCGGCGACGTCGGAGAGTGCGAAGCCGGAGGTGTTGGGCGTGCCGGTCACAGGGTCGTGCCCGAGTCCGGTGAATTGGAAGACGTCGGCGAAGCGGGCCGCGATGCGCACCATGCGCGGGCCATGTCCGCCGATCAGCAACGGGAGGTGTGACTGGTTCGGCCGTGCGCCGATCTCGTCGAAGTGCGCCGACTCGTACTGACCGTCGAAGTGCACCGAACCGGTGTCGAGCAGGGACCGGATGATGGTGAGGGACTCTTCGAAGCGTGTGACCCGAGCGCCGGGTGCTCGGATCGGTCTGCCGATTGCATCGTGTTCACCCGCTGCGTAGCCCGAACCCATTCCGAGGACCAGGCGACCGGCCGTCAGCTGATCGAACGAGAGCGCGCTGCGAGCGAGCAGCGACGGTACGTGGAACTCGTTGTTGATCACCAGCGGGCCGAATCGCAACGTCGTCGTGGCTTCAGCGGCCACGGCGAGCGGGAGGAACGGGTCGACCTGGTTGAGCGCCCCGTTCACCTGGAATACACCGATGTGATCGGAGGAGAACAACTCGTCGTAGCCGAGGGACTCGACCGTGCGAGCGTGGTCGCGGAGCGCGTCCGGTTCGTTGAACGGGCCACCCTGGATTGCGAACCGGAAGGGGAGCGGCGTCACGAGCGATCAGCCGGCTGACTGGTCATACGGCGAAGCATCGCGCGCCGGAGTGTGCGGATCAATCGCAAGTCGACGGCCGGTGCGAGCATCGGGTCGAACGCCGACGGATGACGATGCGTCGTTGATGGTGCTGTGCGAAGCTCACGGACGTGGCCACATCGACCTCGCCCGTGCTGATCGGGCAACTCACCGACACCCACGTCGTCGCCGACGCCGATACCGCCGAGCACTACGTCGACAACAACGCACGACTCTCGTCGGCCGTTGCCTCGATCGTGGCCGAGGCACCTGCGCTCGACGCCGTGCTGGTCACGGGCGATCTCACGGACACCTCGCACCCCGAAGCCTTCGCCACGTTCCGTGACACGCTCGCTTCCATCGACGCTCCGGTGTTGCCGTTGCCCGGCAATCACGATGGAAGGAACGCCACTCGTCGAGCACTCCCCGATGTCGGCTGGGTCGACGCCGAGCACCTCAGCTGGGTGCACGACGTCCGGGGTGTGCGCGTCGTCGGGCTCGATTCGACACGACGCAACTACGAAGGTGCCGAGTTCGACGCGGTTCGTGCCGAGTTCCTCGACAGCGTGCTCGCCGAGCCGCACGACGGCGCAACACTGCTCGCGATGCACCACCCGCCGTTTCCCAGTGGGATCGAGTGGATGGACGACGCCGGGTTCGTCGGGCTCGATTGGTTCCTCGAGGTGCTGGCAGCCCACCCGGGAGTGGTGGACAAGATCGTGTGCGGACATCTTCACCGGTCGGTCACGTCCGCGGTCGTTGGTGTCCCCGTTCAGGTAGGGATCTCGACCGTGCAGCACGTCGCACTCGACTTGGTTGCCGGCTCGGATCCAGCGCTCGTCTTCGACCCGGTCGGCTACCAGGTGCACCGCATCACCGGATCAGGCATGGCGACGCAGGTGGCGACGCACACTCGATTCATCGAGACGGGCGAGTCACCGTTCGTCCCCGATTGGGCGGCCGACTACGACCCGACCGCGCCGGTGGTGACGAGCGAGCGCTGACCCGAACGCCAGGCGCGCCTCAGGTGATCGTCTCGGCGCCCGGAAGGATGAACGAGCCGGCAGCTTCCATCTGTGCTGCGATGCGGATCAACACGTCTTCTCGACCGTAGGCAGCCGCCAGTTGAACTCCGACCGGGCGGCCATCAGCGGTGACGTAGGTCGGCAGGCTGATCGCCGGTTGGCCGCTGGTGTTGAACGGCGGGGTGAACGCCACGAACTCGGCCGCTCGCTTCATGCCGGCCATCGGGTCATCGGGTTCCGCGTCGTGCTCGCCGATGCGGACCGGAGGTTCTGACAGCGTCGGCGTGAGCAGGAGATCCCATCCGTCGGCCCACCACCCTTGGAGCTTTCGTCGGTACTCATTGATCGCACCGAGCGCAGAACCGAACTCGGTGGCCGTCAGGTGCTTTGCGAACTCGGACATCGCCCAGTTCACGGGCTCTACGTCGTCAGCGGTGAGGGGGCGCCCGGCGAGTGCGCCGAGACGTTGAACACCGAGCGACATGTTCGTTGCCCAGATGGCCATGAACCGACCCGAGAACTCGGCGTCCTCCAAGACTGCAGGATGCGCCGCCTCGACGTGATGACCGAGCCCTTCGAGGGTCTCGGCGGCCTGGTTCGCGGCTGCGGCGCACTCCGGATCGACACGGCTGCCGAGCGGGTGGTGAGCGAGCACGCCGATACGAAGACGGCCCGGATCGGCGCCGACTTCTTCGGCGAACGGTCGAGTTGGTGCCGGGGCGATCACGTTGTCGCCGACGCCGGGCCCCGCGACGAGATCGAGGAGCCCTGCCGTGTCACGCATCGAGCGCGTCACGGCGAACGCCACGCTCAGGCCCGATTCATCGCGGTCGGGCCCGAGGGAGATCCTTCCCTGCGAGGTCTTGAGTCCGATGAGGCCGCAGCACGATGCCGGGATGCGGATCGAGCCGCCGCCGTCGGACGCATTCGCGATCGGCACCATGCCGGCAGCCACCGAAGCAGCGGCACCACCAGACGAGCCTCCTGGAGTGTGATCGGTCGACCAGGGGTTGCGACTCGGACCGAACGACAATGGTTCCGTGACCGGCAACGACCCCAACTCGGGGCTGTTTGTGCGGCCGAGCGAGATCAACCCGGCGTCACGCAAGCGGGCAACGAGGTTCGAGTCGTAGTCAGAGACCGGCATAGCGTCCTTCAGCGCGACGTTGCCGTTCGTTTGCGGGTGCCCCTTCGCTTCGGCCCAGAGGTCCTTGAGCAACGTCGGCACGCCGGCGAACGCGGGAAGTTCTTCGCCGGCGGCTCGTCGTGCGTCGACCTCTGCGGCGTCCTTGCGTGCGTCGTCATACCACTTGATGACCACCGCATTCAGGGGGCCGTCGAGGGCTTCGATTCGTTCGACCGCCGCATCGACCAGCTCGATCGCAGTGGTCTGCCCACCGGACACGAGCTCGGCCTGTGCCGTGGCGTCGAGCCAGCGGGTCTCCGCGGCGAGGCCGGTCAGGGAGGCGTTGGAGGGTTCCGTCATGGTGCGTTGCTAGCACCGCGTTCGGTCTGGATTCGACCCGGACGTCGTCTGAGGTGTGACAACTGTCCCCTGGATGGTTCAGTCGCTCGAGGTCTCGACTCCGAAGTGTTCGTTAGCGTCGATCCGAGCAGTACGAAGGCGTGGCGGGCCGTTGAATGGAGCACCGATGAACACCGAAGCGACCGAGGCACGTTCCTCGATCATCACCCGCCTGGCCACAGGTGCCGCCCGCCGTTGGCAGATCACTCTGGCCTTCCTGCTCGTCGCCGTGTTCGCCGGCGGCTACTCGTACGGCTTCGGCCTCGATCGGGAAGGTTTCCCGCCGATCAATACGCCCCTGTCGATCGTGACCGGCACGTACTTCGTCGACGACGCAGAGCGCGTCGACGTGGACGTCACCCAGGTGCTGACCGAGGCATTCGCCGATGTCGAAGACGTGGTGTCGATCGAGGCTCAAGCGCGCCCCAGTTCGTTCGGGGTGTTCATTGAATTCGACGACTCGATCGGTTCGAAGGAAGGGACGCAGCGACTGCTCGACGTCGGAGTGGAGTTCCCGCCAGAGGTGAGTGCCGCGTTGACGATCGACTATCGGGCGATCAACGCTGCGAAGTTCGTGAACGAGTACGACGTCCTCGTGTCGGTCATCGGGCCGGCGGGTGCGACTGCGGCAGACCTCCAGGCGCAGGCCGATGGTCTCGCGGCTGCACTGCAGGATGAGTCGGACGTGGAAGCGGCCGACGTTCGTAACCTGATCACGTCGTCGATCGACCCTGCCACGGGTGAGGCCGAGGATCGCCTCACCCGCTTCACGCGAGTCGTGGTCGATGACACGGGTTACCAGGAAGCGATCTCGATCGGCCTCGTTCGTAACCCGGCTTCGGACCTCGATGTCCTCGACTTCAGCGATCTGATCGACGATCGACTCGACCCCGAGAACGCTCCGCTCGACGACGGGTACAGCGCTCAGATCACCGCCGACTTCGCCGTCGGGGTCGATCAGCAGATCTCGTCGCTGTCGAGCAACCTCCTGACCGGTCTCATCGCTGTTGCGATCGTGAGCTTGTTGCTCATCGGATGGCGTGTTGCGATCATCACCGCGGGCTTCATGGGGCTCGTCATGGTGGGCGCGCTCGTCGGTCTCTGGGCGATCGGCTTCACGCTCAACACGATCACGCTGTTCGGCTTGATCCTCACACTGGGTCTGCTGGTGGACGACGCGATCGTCATCTCCGAGTCGCTGGACGCGAACCGCGACAATCCCGACCTTTCGGCTGTCGACGGCGATCCCGCTGACGAATCGGTCGACACGTCGGTTGGCGTCATCAAGCGGGCGATCGATCGCGTCGGCAGTGCATCGTTTGCCGGAACGCTCACGACGGTCGTCGTGTTCAGCCCGATGCTGTTCGTCGGCGGAATCCTCGGCGAGTTCATCCGCCCGATCCCGACGACGGTGATCATCACCCTGTTGCTGTCCTTCCTGTTCTCGATCGTGTTCATCCCGACGATCGCTCGGGTGTTCATCCTTCGTGGGTCCGGCAAACCGAACGCGATCGTTCGAGCCGAGCAGGCACTCGCTCGCAGGGTCGGCCGCCTTGCTGCGTACCCCTCGGGGAACGGGGTGAAGGGCATCGCTGTAGGCACGGGCCTCGCACTGCTCGCCGTGATCATGATCGGCGCTGGGATGGTCACCGCCGGCGGACTCGGGTTCAGCATCTTCCCGGCCGGTAAGGACGCCGTGGGTATGTCGGCAGCGGTCGAGTTTCCTCCGGGGACCACGATCGAGCAGGCGCAGGCCAAGGCGACCGAGATCGACGACATCATCCTCGACGTGTTGGGTGACGAGCTCGATCGCTCGCAGTACATCCGAGGAAACGAACGCGTCATCGAGACGTTCATCGATCTCTCGCCGATCGATTCTCGTTCGACGACCGCTCCCGAGTTCGTCGAGCAGATCGAGGAACGCCTCGTCGGGATCGAAGGCGCACGCGTCACGGTCGGGATCACCGAGAACGGTCCTCCGGTCGTCGAGTTCCCGTTTGCAGCACAGATCACGGTGTCGGACGAGGATGCCGAGGCCGGCCAGGCGCTTGCCGAAACGATTCGGACCGACCTCATCGGTCGCGAGATCGTGACCGGCGGCAAGACCGTCACCGTCACGGATGCGATCGTCGGAACCGATGGCGAGATCTTCCGAGTGGACGGTCAACGCGTCTTGGAGGTTCGTGCTCAGTACGACGAAGACAGCGGGATCTCGGGGATCCTGAACGCGACCGAGGACTACGTGGCGGACGCCTTTGGTGAAGCCGAACTCGAAGCCGCGGGTCTTCCCGCTGGTGCACTCGATTTCGACTTCGGGTTCGAGTCGGACAACCAGGAGGACTTCGCAGCGCTGGGTGCAGCCGGCCTGGTCGCGCTGATCTTGATGCTGCTGCTGATCACCGTGCAGTTCCGCTCGCTCGCGCAATCGCTGTTGATCTTCCTCGCCGTACCGTTCAGCTTCTTCGGGGTGTTCAGTGCCTTGTCGGCGACCGACAATCCGCTGAGCTTCCTTGCAGTGGTCGGGTTCATCGCGCTGATCGGCGTGGCGGTGAACAACACGATCCTGTTGGTGGACGCGGCGAACCAGGAGCGACGCGATGGGGCAACGGCCAGCGAGGCGATCTCGTCTGCGGTGACGTCGCGTTTCCGTCCGCTGGTCGCGACGACCATCACCACGGTGGCGGGGCTCCTGCCGCTCTCGATCAGTGACCCGTTCTGGGAATCGCTCGGTTTCACCCTGATGGGCGGCTTGATCAGCTCGACGTTCTTGGTGCTGCTCAGCTTCCCCGCGTTCTACCTCGCGCTGGAAGCGGTACGGACGCCCGTGCGTAACGCAGTTCGCCGCCGTCGCGGCCGCCCCGAAATCGCCTGAGCCCGCCCAGCCGGACGGAACTCACGCGGCTGCCGGCCACTCTCGCCCGCGGATCAACGTGCCCTGGCGTTCCAGTACGGTGCCAACCGGAAACGAGTCGCACACTTCGACGATGAGGTCGACGTGCTCGTCGACCATTGCATCGAGCATGGCGTCGACGTCGTCGAACTCGCCCTCCGTGTCGACGTCGGCGGCACTTCGAAACAGCTCGGCCCAGCCGGCGGCGTCGAGCCAGTCAGCGATTGCGCCACGCAGGTCGTCCTCGGAGAGGTGGGGGAGGTCGGCGACCATGGCCGTGGTGGTCGCCTTGTGGCTCGCCATGCCCGGCCACCCACGCCCGCATCCACACTCGTCAGGACTGTCGCACTCTGCGACCTCGACCAGCACGAGCTCGCCCTCGACCGTGTGGGCGTAGTCGTGGGGAGCGACTCCCTGGAATTGGTTGGTGGCGACGAGGACTCGCATGGTTGGCTCCGTTCGTTTCGAGGCGGGTACGAGCTCCATCAAAACGCGGGGGTACTTCAGAGATGATCACGTCGAGAATCCGGGCGTTTGGCAGGGACAGATGCGCCCTGCGTCGGCCGACACCGGCGAGCAGCTGAGCGCCGATCACGGCGACGTGAGTCCGGGATACGATGTGAGTATGAGGATCGTGCTCTCGGCCGTTGTGACGCTTCTGGCGACCCTCGGCCTGGTCGGCCTCTTTGTGGTTTCGCCCGGGTTCGCTCTGGTCGTCATCGTTGCGCTGCTCGTTGTCGCTGCGCTCTTGCTGAGGCGTCGGTCGGCTACTGAGGCGCGTGACGAAGTGGCGGGTGGCCTTCGCCGGGCCGGGGATCAGCAGCAACGTCACTTCGGCTCGACCGCCGGACAGATCTAGCCTTTTCGTTCGGCCCAGCTGGGCCTGGCGACCGGGAGTTGCCGATCACATCCCGTTCGCCGGTCGGTATTGTCGAAGCATGGGATTGTTGAACGCACGCAACCTCCGCCGGGCCAAGCAGCTGCTCGAAAAGAACCGCCACAAGGTCGGTGACGCCGTCGAGAAGGCAGGAACTCAGCTCGACAAAGTGAGCAAGGGCAAGACATCGAACGTCACCGCCAAGGCGTCCGATGCGGCGAAGAAGTACTC
>CALIOL010000192.1 GCA_938044705.1 uncultured Ilumatobacter sp.
TCACCGCCGATGCTGCGCAGTTCGATCCGCCGTCCGGTGAATTCGTCGTGATCCGCGTCGGAGACGACGTGGCCGGGTGCGGCGGGGTGTACTCGCTCGAACCCGGTGTCGCAGAGATCAAGCGCATGTGGGTCGCACCGACGTGGCGCGGCCTCGGCCTCGCCTCTCGCCTGCTCGGCGACCTCGAGCAGCGCGCAGCCAAGTTGGGGAACCGCACGGTGCGCCTCGACACGAACGCAACGCTCACGACCGCCATCGGGATGTACGAGCGGGCCGGCTACCGAGCGATCGAGCGGTACAACGACAACCCGTTCGCCCAGCGGTGGTTCGAGAAGCCGATCGGCTGAGACGCGGCCACTCGGCGAGCGGAATCCGCGTCAGGCGCGCCGGGCGACGAAGACGGGGATGGTCCGGTCGGTCTTGTCGGCGTAGTCGGAGTACGTGGGGAAGACTGCCACCGCGCGATCCCACCAGGCCTGACGTTCATCGCCGGTGACGATCTCGGTCGTGAAGTCGTGCGGCTCAGGACCGTCCTGGATCTCGATCATCGGCTCCGCGACGAGATTGTGGAACCACGACGGGTTCTTCGGAGCGCCGCCGATCGAGGCGACCAACGCGTACTCGCCCTCGTGCTCCACGCGCATCAACGCGAACTTGCGAATCTTGCCCGAACTGGCGCCACGGCAGGTCACCACGATGATGGGGATGCCGGTGTCGCGCAGCGTGTTGGCCTCGGTGCCACCCGACGCCTCGTACGTCTCCACCTGGTCGCGGACCCAGTCCATCGTCGACGGTTCGTACTCTCCGGTGAGGGGCATGAACCCACCGTAGAGGTGCGACCGATTCAGAACAAGCGTCGGTGGCCGGAGTCGGCAAATCCCGCAAAGTTGTTTGCCGTTGATGGCATCTGTCGTGCAAGATCTGAATGTGGCCTCTGCTCTCGATGACTACTTCTCGTCGCTCACGGCCGCGGCGGAGACAGCGGTCGGACGACCGGTCCGGGGCGGCACCGTGGTGGCTCCCGAGGAGGATCGTGCAGGTTCGGGATCCGCCACGAGCTATCCGACCCCATCGGGCACGATCGTGTGGTGCGACCCAGCACTTGTCGACTCGATCACCCAGGTGCTCAGCGGAGTCACTCACCAAGCGATCGACTCCATGCAGTTCGTGCACCGTGCCACGTCCCACGGCGCAACGCTGTCAGGGTTCGGCAACAACCGAGTGCTGATCGACGACCTGCGTCAACCCGAGGCGACCAGCGCGCTCGAGATCCGCCGCCTGGACAGAGATTCTGGCGACGATTGCGAAACGCTCGCCGAGTTCATCGCAGCTGCATCGGAGGACGATCTCGACGAGGCCGACCTCGAACTCGACAACCTCGATCCGTTCATCGTGGGGGTCTTCGATGCCGGCAAGATGGTGGCCTACGGCAGTGGTCGACCGTCGGAGATCGACGAGCGCTTCGACGACATCGGGGTACTCACGCACGCCGATCATCGAGGCCGCGGCCTCGGCGCATTGGCAGTCAGCGAGTTCATCTCACGGCGCGTCGCAAGCGACTCGAGTCGACGGATGCTGTATCGCTGCACGACGGAGAACGCCGGGTCTAATGCGCTCGCCGCATCGCTCGGCTTCACGCTTGCGCACACCATCGGCGCGGTGCGCTTCGCGGGCACGCCAACGTGACGCAATAGCCTCCGCAAGGCGCGGCTGCGGCCACCACCCCGATCCAGAGGAGACCACCATGAACACCTTCAACGCCCTCGTCGTTCGCGAAGCCGAGGAAGGCAACCCGAAATCGGCTGCTGCCTCGATCGAGCAACTCTCCGACGCAGATCTTCCCGTCTACGACGGCGACGACGCGGTCGTGGTCGACATCGACTACTCCTCGCTGAACTACAAGGACGGCATGGCGCTGACCGGGAAAGGTCGCATCATCCGCTCCTTCCCGATGGTTCCCGGCATCGACCTCGCGGGCACCGTCGTCTCCTCGGAGTCAGACCGCTTCGCTGCTGGCGACGGCGTGATCCTCACCGGCTGGGCCGTGGGCGAGCGCTTCTGGGGTGGCTACACACAGCGTCAGCGGGTCAAGGCCGACTGGCTGGTGGCTCGCCCATCCGGAATGTCAAGCGAACAGGCGATGGGGATCGGCACCGCCGGTCTCACCTCGATGCTGTGTGTGCTCGGCCTCGAAGCCGGCGGGGTGACGCCCAGCGACGGGCCGATCGTGGTGACCGGCGCCGCCGGAGGCGTGGGCAGCGTCGCAATCGCAATTCTCGCGAAGCTCGGCTTCGACGTCACTGCGGTCACCGGCCGCCCCGAAGAGCACGACTATCTGGCCTCCCTCGGCGCCACGGCGTTCCTGACACGCGACGAGATGTCCGAGGCGCCCAAGCCGCTCGAAGCAGAGACGTGGGCTGGCGCCGTCGACGCAGTCGGCTCGACGATGCTTGCCAAGATCATCGCCCAGACCAAGTACCAGGGCGTCGTGACCGCTTGCGGGTTGGCCGGTGGCGTCGACCTGCCGAGCACGGTCATGCCGTTCATTCTGCGCGGCGTGCGCTTGCAAGGCATCGACTCGGTGATGGCACCGCTCGCCGATCGTGAAGCTGCGTGGGCTCGCCTCGCCACCGACCTGCCGGGCGACATGCTCGCAGCGATGACGCAGATCGTCCCGATGAGCAGCCTGCCCGAGCAGGGCGAAGCGATCATGGCCGGTCAGACCCGAGGCCGACTGGTCGTCGACCCGAGCGCTTGACTCACCACACATGCCCGGCTCGTCACGGGAACCAACGAGGCTGGAGAATCGTCCAACACTCATGAAATCAACACGCTTCGTCCTGTCGTCGCTCGTCTTCGCAGCCCTGCTCGTGTCGTGCGGGTCCGAGGAGGTGGGCGAGTCGCTGCCGGAACCGGCAGCGCAAGGCGACGACGAGGGGCAACCCGACGTCGAACCACAGACGAGCGAATCGTCGCCCGACGGCTCGGGCGACACGCCGATGACCGAGATTGGACGAGTGAACGTCGGCGGCACGGTCGTCGATCCGCAGCCTCACCCCGTCGATCGCTACGAGATCGCCGAATCATCACCCGAGCAGATCACGGTGGCCTTCACCGCCGGCGATCCGAACTGCACCGCCGCCGATGCGGTTGCAACCGGTGACGCCAAGCACGTCGTCGTCGAACTGTTTGTCGGGATCACCGAGGACGCGCTGACACGCTCGTGCGTAGCGGGTGAATTCGAGCAGACGATCTCGATCGCGCTCGACGAGCCGCTTGGTGGACGGGACCTCGTCGTCGCCGAGCCCGCCGAGTCCACCGACGACACTCCGGCATCGCCGCCGCTGCCCGGCGACGGTTCGATCGAGGCGATGGCGGAGGCGATCATCGGGCTGGACGTTGACACCGCCGAGCAACAGGTCGTCACTGCAGGTTGGGTCTTTCGCGTATCGGAGATCGACGGCGAGCCGCAGGCGCTGACGATGGACGAGCGCGACGACCGGCTCAACGTGAGGATCGACGGCGGCATCGTGATCGACGCCGCCGTGTTCTGACGCCCGGCGCCTCGACCTCAGCCGGGCAGGTAGCTGGGGCGGGTCGCTTCAAAGGCGTCGATGGCGTCGGCTTTGCCCATGGTGATGCCGATGTCGTCGAGGCCGTTCAAGAACCGGTGCTGCACGTCGGATGCCATGGGGAACGCTTCGTCGATTCCAGCGGCAGGCACCTCCACCTTGAGCTGCTCCACGTCGACCACGATCGACGTCTGCGGGTCGGCTTCGATCGCCGCCCAGATCGCCTCCACAGTCGCCTCGGGCAGAATCACCGGCACCAAGCCGTTCTTCGTGCAGTTGTTCTTGAAGATGTCCGAGTAGCTCGGCGCGATCACGGCGTCGAACCCGTACTGCTGGATCGCCCACACGGCGTGCTCGCGAGACGACCCCACACCGAACGCCGGGCCAGCCACCAAGATGTTGGCGCCCGCATAACGCTCGTCGTTCAGCACGAAGTCCTGCTCGTCGCGCCACGCAGAGAACAGCCCCTTCTCGAAGCCGGTTCGCTCAACCTGCTTGAGCCACACGGCGGGAATGATCTGGTCGGTGTCGACGTCGCTGCGCTTCAGCGGCACGCCCGTTCCGGTGATGACCTGTACGGCTTTCATGATGCTCCCTCCAGGTCGGCAGGCGTACAGAAGGTGCCCTTCACGGCGGTTGCGGCAGCAACGGCCGGCGACACCAGGTGGGTGCGGCCACCTGGGCCCTGACGACCTTCGAAGTTGCGGTTGCTCGTCGATGCCGCCCGCTCCTTGGGAGCGAGCTTGTCGGGATTCATCGCCAGACACATCGAGCAGCCCGGCTCGCGCCAGTCGGC
>CALIOL010000193.1 GCA_938044705.1 uncultured Ilumatobacter sp.
GGGCTCGTCGGCGAGGAATCGATGCTGACCAACCACGACGTGGTTCAGGAACGGACCCTGCGTCGTCTCGGAGACGACGACCGGAGCCGATGGCCCCGGCGCCGGAAGCGCACCGCTCTCGTCCTCGACGTAGCGCGAGGCGAACGCCGCGATCGCTCCGGCAGCGAAGTCCGCATCGGCCGGAGCGCTGAGCAGATGGTCGGCGCCGTCGAGCGCCATGAAGCTCTTCGGGTGCCGGGCCGCGCCAAAGATCTCGCTGGCGTTCTCGATCCCCACGGTGTTGTCGATCGGCGAGTGCATCACGAGAAGCGGCTTCTTCATCGATGCAACCCGCTCGTCGACTGCATGAGCGTCGAGGTCGTCCAAGAACTGCTGTGTGATCGTGAACGACCGACCAGCGAGCGATACGCAGGCTTCGCCCTCGGCGGCGATCTCGTCGGCAGCGTCGTCGAAGAGCGCGGTGAGGTGCTGCGTGTTCGAGGGCGCTCCGATCGTGACCACGGCACGCACCTCGGCGATCTCGCCCGCCACGGCGAGCACCGCTGCACCACCGAGCGAATGGCCAACGAGGATCTGCGGTGCCGCGTGCTCGGAGCGCAACCAATCAACCGCGGCCTCCAGGTCCTCGGTGTTCGAGGAGAAGTTCGTATTGGCGAACTCACCAGCGCTCGAGCCCAGGCCCGTGAAGTCGAACCGGAGGACGCCGAACCCAGCATCGGTCAGCGCAGATGCGAGGCGTCCCGCGGAGCGCAGATCTTTGCCGCACGTGAAGCAGTGGGCGAACAGGGCAAAGGCCTTCGGCGGACCTGCTGGGAGGTCGAGCCGGGCTGAGAGTTCGTGGCCCTGGCTCCCCGGGAAGGCCACCCGTTCGACTCGGGCCGGTTTCGTAGGTGTCATAGCGCGACCGTATCCAACGCTGCACTACCCTCTCCACGGATGACGGAGGCTTTCCCATGAGTTCAGTCATCAGTCCTGCCATGCTTGCCGCAGGCGAGTCGACGATCGGACCAACGCTTGCGCTGATCGTGGGAGCGGGCATGCTTGCCCAGTGGGTGGCCTGGCGCTTCCAGATCCCCGGCATCATCGCGCTGCTCGTCGCCGGCCTCACGCTCGGTCCCGTCACCGGCCTGCTCAAGCCTGACGAACTGCTGGGCGACACGCTGTTCCCGCTCGTGTCGCTGTCCGTTGCGCTGATCCTGTTCGAAGGCGGCCTCGACCTGCCACCACGCGAGTTGCGCAATACCGGCACCGCCGTGCGGCGACTCATCACCATCGGCGCAGTCGTGACCGGCGTGGTGGGCTGGTACAGCGCTCGCGAGATCTTCGGGCTGTCCGATCGTGTCGCCGTCGTGCTCGCAGCCGTGCTGGTGGTGACCGGGCCGACCGTCGTCGGGCCGCTGCTCAGGTTCGTTCGCCCCGCAGGCACCACCGGGCCGATTCTGCGAGCCGAGGGCGTGCTGATCGATCCAGTCGGCGCAACCGCTGCACTCATCTGCTTCGAAGTCGTCCTCACGACGGAAACCAACGAGGCCCTCACCACGGTCGCCGCAATCGTCGGACTCACGCTCGTGGGCGGCGCCGGCATCGGCTTGGCGACCGCCTTCCTCCTCGACAACGCACTCAAGCGGTTCTTGGTCCCCGACCAGCTCGCAGTCCCCGTCACGTTCGCATTCGTGGTCGGAAGCTTCGTCGCCGCCAACGAGATCCAGGAAGAATCCGGGCTGCTCGCCGTCACCGTCGTCGGCATCTATCTCGCTCGGCGCGACAGTTCCACGATCCGTTCGGTCTTGGAGTTCAACGAGAGCGTGCGCACGCTGCTCATCTCGGTGTTGTTCATCCTGCTCGCGGCGCGAATCGAGACCGAAGCGCTTCAGGATGTGGCGCTGCCGTCGCTTGCGTTCCTTGCGGTCCTGGTCTTCGTCGCTCGCCCACTGACCGTGCTCGTCTCGACCGTGCGCACGTCGCTGTCGTGGCGCGAGCGTGCGTTCCTCACGACGATGGCCCCACGCGGCATCGTGGCCGCGGCGGTCTCCGCGATCTTTGCGCTGCGCTTGGAAGAAGAGGGCGTGGAGGGAGCCGAGAAGATCGTCCCGATCGTGTTCCTGGTCATCATCGGCACGATCGTCATCTATGGCTTCGTCGCCGGGCCTGCGGCTCGCATTCTCGGTCTCGCCGAGGCCCGAGCGAACGGCGTGCTCCTGGTCGGCTCGAACGCGTCGGCGCGGGAGATCGCGACCGAACTCAAGTCGCGAGAGATCAAGACACTGCTGATCGACACCGACCCGTACAACGTGACCCGCGCGATCTCGAAGGGTCTGACGGCGCGACGGATGAGCGCACTCGCGGAGGAAGCGGTCGAGAGCCTCGACCTTCGTGGTATCGGCCGAATGTTGGCGATCACGTCGAACGACGAGGTCAACGCGCTGTCCACCGGCCGATTCGCTCGGGTGTTCGGCCGCCGCGAGGTCTTCCAACTCGCCCCCGGAAAGCGCCGTGCTGGGCACAGCGCAGTGCCCGATGAGTACCTCGGGCGCATCGTCGGGATCGACGGTCTGACGTACACGACGCTCGACGAACGATCGCGCCAGGGTTGGAAGGTCGTGGGTACGGCGACCGGCGCTCGTATGGAGCACGCTTTGGCGGAGGGCGAGTTCTTGCCGCTGATCCGTATCGAGGCGACCGAGATGGCGTTCATCTGCCGCAACGATCCGCTTCCGGCGACCGGGGATGTGATCGGCCTTGCTGCGCCTTCCCTGCAGCGCGAGATCGAAGCCGAGAAGGCACTGCTGGAGCCTGACGCTCCGTCCGAGTGACACCTTGCTCGCGCAATCGCTGCCACGACCCAGCAGTACGATTCGAAGCGTGCTCGACGCGCTGAAGGCCTGGCCCATGGCTCGATGGAAGTTCGCTGCGGCGATGGCCGCCCTGAGCGCGCTGGCGATCGGACTCCCGACCGACGTCATCCCCAACCCGGTGTTCGGACGTCAGGGGACGCCCGTCGAGCCGTGGGCAGCACCGGTGCTGGCGGTCACGGCGGTATTGAGCGGACTCCTCTTCGCGACGTACTTCCGTCTCGACCACACGACTGGCGCGGACGGCGAGATGGAACTGGATCGGCCGAGCCGGTTCGGCAGTTTCGGTGGTCTGCTGTCGTTCTTCGCAGTCGGGTGCCCGATCTGCAACAAGCTGGTCGTCGTTGCCCTCGGCACGTCGGGAGCGCTGACGTGGTTCGCGCCGATCCAGCCCTACCTGGGCGTCATTGCCCTGGGCTTGCTGGCGTGGGCGCTGCGGGTTCGGCTCCGCGGCGAAGTCGCCTGCCCGGTCGAAGCCGGCTGAGCACACGGGTTATCCGGTCGCGTCAGGGACCAGGCGGGCGTCCGCGTCGAGGCATCCATCTCAACCATCGGCCGTGAGGGTCGGTGATTGCGATCAGTTCCGAGCCGTTTCGACCGAGGTGGAACCGAGCGGGGCCTGGCACTTCGCCGGCCTCCTCGGTCGTCTCGATCGATTCAACGACTGATGGACCCTCGTTGGAGAGCCAGATGACGTCGGTGCGATCCTCCACCAGACGTTGCATG
>CALIOL010000194.1 GCA_938044705.1 uncultured Ilumatobacter sp.
CGTCGAGCTCGGCATCGTGCTCGAAGAGATGGGCCGCGCGCTGCTCTGCGCCCCGTTCTTCTCAACCGCAGTGCTCGCTGCGAACACGCTGATCCACTCCGGTGACGACGCCGCCAAGCAGGCGCACCTTCCCGGCATCGCCGCAGGCTCGACCGTCGCAACGGTTGCCTACGTGGAGCCGTCAGGCAAGTGGGACGAATCCGGCATCACGATGGAAGCATCGGGTTCGGGCTCCGACGTCACGCTGACCGGCACCAAGTCGTTCGTGATCGACGGCCACATCGCCGACCTGATCATCGTCGCCGCCAAGTCGGGTGCCGGCACCAGCCTCTACGCCGTCGCCGGCGACGCTTCGGGTGTCACCCGGACGCAGCTGTCGACCATGGACCAGACCCGCAAGCAGGCCAAGATCGACTTCGACAACACGCCCGCCACGCTGATCGGCGAAGAGGGCAAGGGCTGGGAGATCCTCTCCGGCGTGCTCGACCTCGTCGCGGTCGGCCTCGCCGCCGAGCAAGTTGGCGGTGCCCAGATGGTGCTCGAACAAGCTGTCGAGTACGCCAAGGTTCGCGTGCAGTTCGGTCGCCCGATCGGTTCGTTCCAGGCCATCAAGCACAAGTGCGCCGACATGCTGCTCGAAGTCGAGTCGGCCAAGTCCGCTGCGTACTACGGCCTGTGGTGCGCCGCTGAGATGAACGACGAGCTCGCCTCGACCGCCTCGCTCGCAAAGGCCTACTGCTCGGAGGCGTACTTCCACGCTGCAGCCGAGAACATCCAGATCCACGGTGGCATCGGCTTCACCTGGGAGCACCCGGCGCACCTCTACTTCAAGCGTGCGAAGAGCTCCGAGCTGATGTTCGGGGATCCGACGTATCACCGCGAGCAGCTCGCCACGCGCATCGGCATCTGATTCGCGTTCCGGCCTGAGCGACCGGCGATTCCTTCGCCGACTCGCCCTCGTTCCTCGGGACGACGTCGACTCGTGAACCCCCGATCACTCCGGCCTCCCCGGCAGGAGCCCGATCGGGGGTTCGACGCGTCTGCGGTGAGACGCTTGCTTGGGAATGGGTAGCGTGAGCTTGTGGTCATCTTGTTTTCGGTCATTGCTGCGGTGGTGGTATTCGTGATCGCGGCGGTCGTCGTCGGGCGTGAGGCGCATCGGTTGGATGCTGTGGCGCCGCGGGCGGTCTATTCGCTGGAAGAGGCCACGGACTTCGTGTGCGATCGGCTGCCGGTGGAGAGCCAAGCGCGCTTGACGCCCGGCGAGGTCGAGCAGTTGCTGACGTTCCACATGCAATGGCTGCACAGCCAGGGGCTGCAGCCCGACAAGGCTCCCGACCAGCGTCAGAACATCGACGAGCAGGTCGTGGTCACCGAAGATGCGCTGACTGCATATCTGCTGGGTGAGTCCGACCGCCACGATGTCGACCTGCTCGACGACGTCGATGCGGTCAACGTGGTCGCTGCGCACCTCGACTACTTCGAAGCAATCGGCGCCGTGGGCCCGCAGGCCCCGCTCGACGACGTGCTCTGACGAATCAGTCGCTGCGTTCGAAGCGGCTCACCCGGTAGATCCCGTGGTGCGACTCCTCGTGGTACGCACGCAGCAGCGTGACCGGGAACGCGAAGCGCTCGTCGAACTGGGCCTGGAGACGCCGCTGGATGCTCGCTTCGCCAACGCGCTCCCACAGCTCGAGTGTCTCCCACACGAACACGAGCGTGATCCGCCCGGGGTTGGCGTCGTCGAGCCACACCTCTTTCGAGAGGAACGGGATCCGGTCGAAGCCGTCCAGGAGCGCTTCGCCGAGCGTCCAGACCTCGTGGTCGACGTCCAGGAATGCTTGGACGTGCTGCGGATCGACCTCGAACACGAGGACTTCGACCGGTCGCCGTTCGCCCGCAGAGAAGGAGTACCGGTCGGCCATGTTGCCAGCGTACGGGCGGCCGGTAAATGCTTGGTTACCGACATGACACGACGGCTGTCGATGTTCTACGGTCTGGTTCACCAGAGAGAGGAGGTGGTCCACCACATGTCAGACAGTTATTACGGGACCCTGGAGGTGGTTGGCCGCTAGGTCAACAGGCTGGACCGGCCTGGCGAATCCACGCCAACCCCGCTGATCGTCATCGCCGCAAGTGGTCCCGGCGGTGTTCCCCACCAACAGGTGCGGATCATGATGGCCTCAGTCCCAAGTCAGTCCGATCGGTGCCGAGCTCCACCCGGAGCTCGGCACCGTCGCGTTACGGGGTCAGCTCCGACCGGCGGGTATCGTGTCGACCGTGATGGATCACCACCCGAAGTTCGAGGGATTCCGCTTCATCGGCGACAAGCGCACCCAGTTGGTCTACGACCTGACGACGTGGGACGACGACGATGTGATCAACGAGATCGCTGACGAAGGGGTGGGGCTCGGATTCGGTCCGGACACCCTCGACGAAGCTCGCAACCGCGGGTACACGCTCGCAACGCCTGGCAAGAAGCGTCGCCACCTGAAGCCTCGTGCGTAACTCGAAGCTCGGCAAGTAGGTCCCCATGCCCGGTATGGACTCGACGTTCACTTCGAACGGTCTCGAACTCGCATGCCACATCGGGCGACCCCCTGGTGACGTGCAGCGTGG